>DASWDL010000359.1:0-7846 GCA_036395315.1 Nitrososphaeraceae archaeon | reverse complement strand
CATTAGTTACAACATTAGTATCATTGACGGTAGGATCGTACCATGATATTAGAAAGAAGATATGAGTACCATTATTTATGGTCCTAACAGCAATATCGTGCCGCCACATCGATTTAATATGCGTTTCAAATGATTGCTTCCACTGGTCTAATTCTGGATTTGCTTTCATTATCACAGGTCCTTCAATATATTTAGATATAATTAGCGATTCCTCTCCGGCTTGGTTCATCTCACCGCCCATTGTACTTACTTTTCCTCCGTGCGCAAATACTTCTGTGGGATGTGCCAAAGATAAGACGAATGATAGAAATAAAATATGAACAATTAGGATGACTGGCGCCGTTCTTCTGGTAATTGCTATTCGCCTTTTTGAAATAAATAAGTTAGAATGAATCCATAAACGCATAAATCTAACTTCATTATTTGGCGTAGATAATCCGCAGTCGCCAATAAAATAATCTCTTCCAGTCTTGTAGTCCATTGCAAGGACAACTAGTTATGTAAAACACTTAAAGGTATCATTTCCTTCTCCTGTTAACCTAGATTGTCCTTTATGGGTTTAAATTATCTCTCTTGTTGTAGGACAAATAGAAAACGCGGAAATGGTTTGATGCAAAGTACATTCCCTAAAGTTTCCATGATAGGATAAGCAATTCATGCAAAATTGCAAATGCAGATGTCCTAGATTAACAACTCTGCTACTAAAAAGATTCCAAAAAACTAAGCTCCGACATTAGCGAACGAGATTTCCATTGTGTTGACATCGCGTCTTTTTGATGATAAATGTTATTATCCTGATATATCTCTATTGCCTGTGTGGGACATACACACATACATTCCATGCACCAGTTGCATTGATCCTCCCTTATTGGATCTGGCTTATCAGTGTAGTCAAGGCGTCCTTCACTTTTTCAGTCTTCACCACTACCTGTGCTAGTCGCATTGATCATTTTGAATGCGGGTACGTCCTGTTCAGTTCTGTACCATTGAAATACATGCATAGGACATTCTTCTATGCACTTGCCGCAAGCTATACAGGAATCCCAATCAACTGCAACAGTTGTTCCGTGTATACCTAGTGGAACATAACGCTCTCCTCTTTATCTATAAGCGTCCTGAACTGATCTATCTGTCAATGATTCTCCATTTTCTTTTCCAGGTCCCCGTACCAGATGATAGTGTTTGCGATCTGCATGTCTATACCAATTCAATGCAACCGTATACAAACAAAATTTAATCCCTTTTCAAAGTGCTCTATTCTTACGTGCTAATTTCTTACCTCCCAAAGTGTGTATACTTAAGTCAAATCCAATATTTCTATAATTCATCGTTTGGCAATCGAATAAAAAAGAAGCTAGCATACTGAATTCCATCATTTTCAATAAATACCCGTTATCCATAAACTTGACGGCTCAAAGATTACGGTTTAAACATGGCTTAAATTGTCCCCTTTCCTATTGTTTTCATAACTACATCCCAAGGGGTAACGATATGATTTTTCAATAATAATCCTGGAGTGCCAATATCCCTTAACATAGCAGCTATTTTACTAATGGTTTGATCTCCAGAAATAGAAGGGACTGGTATCATATCAAGACAGGTAACATTAACGCTGCTGAGAGCTTTTTCTCCAAGTTCTTGCTCCATAATCTTTCTCCCTTCATAACTAAAAATGAATTCTAATATCTTTCGATCGTTAAGAATATAGTTGCTTTCGTCATTAACATCACCAGAAGAAATTACTAAATTTCTGATATTCATTTTCAGCATTATATCAATTGAATTCTTGAGGGTTTCAGTATTGCAAATACGGGCAATGGGGGAGGCAATCATTGTGACAGGAGTATCGAGAGCCATTTCGGAAATCAATGGCAAAAGATCTCGAATTACAATTGATCCAACTAAGAAACCCTTGCTAGTTATGGGTGCTAAAGCAAACTTGGTTCTTGCAAATAATTCAAGCAGGCTGCTCAAAGAGGAATCAATTTCAACTGATGATGTGCTGCCATCCATTAATTCAAAAGCCGTAACACTCGACCAATCATCATATCTCATATTCAGAACATGTCGTAAAATATGCTTGCCGCCGATCCTTCCTACAAGTTCATTGTCTCTTGCCACTATCAATCCATCTACATATATTTTGCTTCCAGTTGCAAGATAGGTACCAACCTGAAAAAATGGTGCTTCTGGTGGAACAGCCAAGTAAGGTCTCCGTAATACTTGGGCAAGAATCCGGTTTATTGCAACAGTTCTTGGATTTGAAATACGCCTCATATCATAGTAATCGGTATTCTTTGATGCCCCATCAAGTTTGTTAGTGAGGTCTGACGGTGTGTATTGAGAGTCACAAGTTTTAGATTCCGTCATACCTAGGGTCTTGACTTTATATGCGTCTTTAGCTTTTATCCTGTAGGTTTGTAGTGCAATGCATTGCACTAATTTTTTAGTGGTGAAGCCTGCGGTTGATTCTATATCATTAAATAGTCAGACTGAATTTATTGTATCAGTCCCAAGAGTAGTATTATTTACAATTATTTCCTAGGAGCAGATAATCCAAAATCTCCAATGATTATGTCCATTCCAACTTTGTAGTCAGTTACGTGGTCCAATTTGTGAGTGAAACACATGAACGTGTCATTCCCAGAGTTTCCCCTCAAAATATCTGTAGCATCATCATTTAGCGATGCGTCTATAACGTCATTTCCAACTCCTGCAGTCATGTTATCAATACCTCTATTTCCAATGAGCACGTCATTTTCTTTATTCGATCAGAGTGTCATTACAAGTAGAACCATTGACGGTGTCATTGCCTTCATTAACTTTTATAAAAGTACCATTAGACGAACCGAAACAAAGTGAGGTTTGAAGGAAAACTTGTTTAAAAGAAAGGTCGGACTGGATATCAAGGTTCTCTTTTAATATAAAGTCATCTTTTATTTCTAAGATAGTGAATTTTCTAGTATCTTTAACTATAATCCAAGAGATAACTAGACCAAGAACAGCAAACACAATACCTAGATAAAATGGATAAGGCTTCAATCCATATTTGGCAGCTAAATATCCTGTTACAAATCCAACAACAGCCACTGATAAATATCCTGCAAATTCATTAAGACCCAGTGCTAGCCCTCTTCTTTCCTTTCCGACTAGGTCAACTTTCATATTTACTGTCATTGACCACGCCAACCCTTGGTTTATTCCAAGCAAAACATTAGCGAAAATAATCTAATTCCAGTCAGGTGCTAAGAGCAAAATGAACGGAACAGGAAATCCGAAGAGCCAGCCCATTATTAATACGTTTTTTATTCCCCTTGCCGGCAAAGAGATTTAGAAAGGCCTTAACTAGTCCAAAACTTGCTATGAATGATACGATTATTGTATTTGATTCGATACCAAACTCATTCTTACCAATTAGTGGAACAACAGTTTGTTCGATTCCAATCATCGCACCTACGAACCTATTTACTAGAACAAGAATTAGAAATTGTCTGATATTTGGTTGTAAACCAAGTCTTATATGACTGGAAATGTTACTTTTATCGTCATTATTATTGGATTTCAATCAACAAGCCACTGCCGACATAAATTTCAGGGTTATCTAATTTCTGTGTCTTTACCTATATTGATTTTCTTGATTTTGATATGCTCTGGCATTTCTAATGTCTTCTGATTTTTCATATAATCAATAAAGTTTTCCTTATCTGATAGCGCACCGATCGACTGATTGAACCTCTTCTCATATCCAATTGTAGATATAGGCACGCTACTCAGACCTACACCGCATTTGGATTTTCCATAGTGACCGGGTAAGACGGTGATAAATTCATCAAGGGATAACAGTTTCTTAATGCTGCCATAGAGTTGTTCTGGAGTTCCAGCGCCTTCTAGATCCATTCTTCCTATATTGCCTCTGAACAATGTGTCACCGGTAAAGAGAATGCTTTCCGACATATTGGGATATTCTGCAAAAAGAAGAGACATGCTTTCTGGCGTATGGCCCGGAGTGTGAATTATTTTGACACGTGGATTTCCAATTTGGATTACGTCTCCGTCCTTAACAGGTTCGAAATCGTAGTCCACCTTGGCTGATTCATGCATGTATATTTTGGCTCCTGTCTCCTTGGCTAGTTTTTTGTCGCCACTGATGTGATCTGCTTGAATATGAGTATTGAAAATGTGCGTAATTTCAATTCCGTTATCTCTAGCAACCTGGAGATATGGCTCTATATTCTCTAATGGGTCGATTACATATCCAGCCTTACAACTAAAACAATAGCCAACATATGAGACGCAACCAGTTTTGTCCTCCGTTATTTGTTTCAAAAACATTTAGGATTCCTCCTGCGATGATGAATCAGAGCGGTTTAAAAAGAATACCAAAACCGGAGGTGGCACTCCTTCAAGTTAGCCTAAGTGACATTAAAGGGCCACCATTTTATCACAGATTATTCATTTTGAAAGATTTTAAGATGGGAGTATAAAAATAACGAACTCTAAATTAAAATTATGAAAGTCCACAGTGTTAAGGTTATTGCAACTAATATCCAATGTGCTGTCTTGCTCGAGATTCCATGAACTTCTAAATCCCTCCCGTAGCTCACTTTCATTTCTCATAAGCAGCAAAGCTGGAAGATAAGTTAAGTATCTCATATATCTGAAATGAATGATTTGCTGAAAAGTGGTGGTAGAGCCAGATCGGATGCTTCTTTCTAATCATGGAGAGTTAAATTGCATTGCACTACACTGAATTCCTCACTCATATATACCAAAAACACATTGTATATTATGAATTAGATATATGGAATCAATTATGTCCGAAAAAAGATCCTCAGCGGCATTTGCTCTATCGCTAGTCGGTGGAGTACTAATCATATTTGGAAGTTTACTGCCGTTGCTATTTTTTGCAAACTTTCAGATCTCTCCAATGCGTGGGAAGATGGGCGGCATGATGGGTTGGTGGGAAGGGTCTGGATTTATGGGAGGTTGGTTCTTCCCGCTGACACTTATCGCAGGAGTATTGGTCCTAGTAGGAGCAATATTGATGAATGCGAGACCACAAGAAACTACTACCTGGGGAATAATCGTTTTGATATTTTCAATCATAGGGTTTACGGGAATGGGTTTTTCGATACTTGGTGCGATCATTGGAATTATCGGAGGCATAATTGCATTGAGTGAAAGATCATCAAAGTAACAGAACATTTCTTTCTTTCACAGCAGGATGGTCAGCTGTTTTAAGTTGCGTATTAGATGCTTAGCTTTGCCTGCAAAAAAATGCAAAATGTCATCACAGAACTTTAATTTACTTTTCTATTATGGTTTTCTCTCTAGTATTAGTTATGAGTATCCAAGTTGTATCGCTATAGAAGAGTAGGTAAAAGGGCGACGAATCTGTAGAATATCAGTAGCCTTCAGAGAAAGATGTCTAATAGATTTATTCTTGCTCTAAGTATGATAATCAAACATATATGCATTTTACGTATGTACCGGCAAAGCCGTGATGGTGACTGGTTTTTTTATCTTCATCATGAGTTGACGGAAATAAGATGGGACACAATATGATTTCTGTAGGATAACATCTTGGCCGGCCTAAGACATAGCTGTCATAGAGGTCACGTTTGTCCCAGCCTGGGTTGATGGTTTTAGAATAAATTTCATTAGACCTGTCGATGACGTGGAGTCATACTTCATCTGTTCGGCTAAGGATACCAGTTTATCTTTAGGTAGCATGAAGTGAATTATATCTTCTCTTGGATTAGAATTGTCAAGATAAAGTTGTTTTGACATATCAACTCCATTAATAATACCCATATAGCTTGGTGAAGTGAAATTGCTAGATTTTGGAATAGAGATTTCTTCGTGAACGAAAATATTTACGTTCTGTATTCTGCTCAAATTACAATTAAATGGCATTGTGAATGAAAGTTCTGATTCCTTACTATCAAAAGTAATGTTCCTTAACTTGTCATAATATGATATGATCTTAATTGGCGTTTCCTTTCCGGCTATGACTGCTCCATAATTCTCGACATTCCCTACACTCAGATATCCATCAAACACCGGCTGTTTATCGTCTGGGAGCATAGTTCTATCATAGTCGACCGTTACTATTCTAACTATAAAGTGACATAAACCTCCTTCCAGAAATATCGGGCCAGCTGCTATCACGGGACTCTCAGAGGTGCCGCTGTAAGCATTCAATATTGGATCTTGTTCGCCGTACACTACTACTTGGCTTAGATTTGAGGGCTTCATCTGAATTCTTAAATTACCTGCATCATCATGAAACCAGTCTGAAAGCAATCTTTTTCCTTCTTTTTCTATAGTTATGAAATATGTAACATGAGAAAAACTCTTATTCGTATTGGAGTCAGATAGCATAAACTCTATGACCGGCTTCTGAGTCTTATTCATCAAGGTTTCAGTGGTAACCACAGGTGGCATCATCTTGATAACAAGGTTTGCCTTTCTATCACCGAAAGCCGCTGAAAGCTTCTCTTCAAATAATCCGTCTGCAAAAACAGGTGTTAAGGATATTGAGCAAGCGGAAATAACGACTACCAATATGAGACTAATGATACTTGATAACATCTTTTATGATAATGTATGATTCGCTATATTTATGGATTAAAATAGCATTCATTAGCGAATTTCTACAGCTTAAAAAATATATTTCCATTTTCTCACAATCGACTGACGATGATGTAGTAAACTTATTGCTCGTTCATACGATTATAGTCGAGATCATTAAATTCACACGCACTATTACATTGCAGCAAGCACACCAGATAACTGTAAAATATTATGCTACATAGGTGTACTTAGACATATGAGTCTCGATTCGTTAATGGTATCAAGTATCATGACTCACAATGTAAAAACAGAAAGCGAGGGTCAAAATATCATGATGGCGGTGAAGAGAAAAAACCAGTAGGGATAATTACAGAAAGAGATGTAGTACGTATCTTGGGTGAACTAGAGCCGCACTTTCTTCAAACACCCTTGCATGAATTGATGAGTAAGCCAATAATTTCTATTTAATCTAATGCATCCATTAGAGAGGCGATGCAATTGATGAACTCCCATAGAATCAGGAGATTGGTTGTTCTTGATATGGATAATAAAATGGTAGGAATAGTGACTGAAAGAGATATTTTCAAGGAAATTAGTAAGAGTCAAACTCTCATAACCGATTTCATAAGTGAGATTTATCCTACAGAGTACAGAGAAGTATACGCAAGGTTCACAGATTACATGTTTGACCTACTTCCAAAAATATAACGGTTTGTTTAATATTGATTTTCCATGTAATCTCAGAGCGATCTTGTTATTAGGATGAATGGACAGCCAATAAAAAATATCTAGCTGAGATTGAAAAGAGAGATTTGGCCACTCACTTTCATCACTAAAGATATTTTCTCTCTAGCTTTAGATTCATTAGAAATTCAACAGTTTTCTACACGAAAAACAGCTCTCGTGTTGAAATGGCATGTTACATGCGTCTTTCCTACATTCATAGAGTACTCAAAATACCAATCCAAAAACCAGCTACCTTCATGAGCAGTTCCGTATCTTGTCCTTTCAGTCTCAAAAATGGCGTTGGTCCATCAGATAATTAGATTTTCAAACCTTGGATTCGTATTGTTAACAACGTTAGTCCCCTTGGGCCCGCATCTTGAATGAATAACCCCTAACTATCTGTTGATTAGATATGGATTAACATTGTAAACAATACACATACGGCCAGCTTACCTTAGTCGTGCGTTAGATTATCCCTTTTCCTCTTCCTGCTTTATCTCATTTGTTACTAACTCTATGTACTTTTTCAATTCTTTCACATCTA
>DASWDL010000358.1:0-7060 GCA_036395315.1 Nitrososphaeraceae archaeon | reverse complement strand
ACTGATTCCGTTGTCCGAATTCTTCAAGATGGCATCCCCAGGTGCATTTTCTCGAGAATGTCTGATGATTCATTCAAGGTAATAACCTCACTTCAAGAACTTTTGAAATGCTGTCATGGTAGAGTTTAGGGTTGATATCTTCAGATATCCTTGAGACTGACTGCTTCAATACAAATTTCTGGTCATCTTTATCCAGACCCAGAAATTCTTGTATCAGTACTTCTGACAGATCAGATATGCTTACAAGAAAATGTGGGACTGGTTTTAGCGCGCCAATTTTTAGGTAGTGATAAGCCTGATTATAATAATACTTGGAGTCAAAATTTTTACCGTTATCCAAAAGATCAGTGATTCTCTTTGAAGAACTTGAAATTGTCATACCAAGCTGCTGCTTGAATCTGCTTACATGGTAATCTTCCGACCAACTTTGAATGTTAGAGGAGGATTTCGAATGTTTGGCTTGGCAAAATGCTGTGGGCGAAGATTTATCTTCTTCCCTTAACCAAATATTATCTGCAGTCTCCATTTGTAATACCTCGTGTATTGCTGTGGGCCTCAGCGAAGTAGCTGCCTCTTACTCCTTTGCTCGAACATCTGCATTCGAGGCAGCTACTGATGCTATTCATTCTATTCACCCCTTAGACTGAGAATTTCCATGATAATGCCATTATCGGTTGGCTTCTGATCAAAGAAAGTCATTTCGTCAATTTTCAGGAGATTCACTATTGAAGGATCAATAGTTATTGTTGTTGACGATCCCACGCGATGTATTTTTCGTATATGTTTCTTGTTAACGATAAATTTGGTTGCTGTCATACAGTTGAATAGTTATTACGTATATTTATTATTTACACTAATTACAACATGGTTTTCATTTTGCGGAACGATTACATATACGGTAAACATATAAAAATAATATAGATAGGGTGCATCCAAATATAGCATATATTGAGCGTGAAAAGATAGGTTGAAGAGGTGGACAGTACTAATAAAGTAGTCTATAGAATTGTTTAGTAATTTGTAGTGTTGCCAAGTAACGATAATAATCTTATGTGATTCCGTGAGGAATTAATTGGGAGTGAATGAAAGCTATGCAAATTAGATTTTCCTATTTAGTGCTTCAAGATAATGAAAGCCTTTACTCGGATCAGTTAACAAAGCGAAGCTAATGATTTGATGTTCTTAATGAATTCTAGCATTTGCTTTTTCATTTCTCGTCTAAATTCGTCTTGCATCGACCTCAGACTTTCAGGATTGATTTTCGCCAATCTTCTTAGAGTTGTACCAAAATAAGGTTTAGAAGCATCTCGGGTTAAAAGGTCAATTTTCTTTTCCAGAGAAGCTAGAACCGAGCTCTCTAAGGTCATTGTTGACACCAAACTCTGCGTTTGGTAGGATCATTGCCTTATGCTGGAGCCTAGTACTGAGATAGCTATTAAGGCTTATGCAAGAATCCCCGAGTGAAGCGCGGGGAGTGGGATTTGAACCCTCAGGCTATACTTGGGGAGTCCATTTAATTGAAAAAGTCAGAAGAAAACCAAAAAGCGTTAGGTAACTTATCGACCAGATTAAAGTGTTAGTTCCCTACTAATCTGAAATAGAGATTTTAGGGAGGTTGAGCTTATAAAGAAGGAGATTAAATCCATAAAACGTCACCAATCTTTGTGGAAGGTCGATAAAAACAGCCAGGCAATAATAATTTACTATATTAATATATCCTATTTTATATAATTGCATAATAGAAATGAGACATCAGGTAATCATTCCCCAATTTCTACGTAATGAATCTATTAGAAATTATATCCCGCCAGCCCTCAAAATTCACAAAGGTGATACCATTACATGGATTAATACGGATAATGAAGCTCACCATCTCTACTTTATTAAAATTGATCCTGACCCAATAAATATCGAACTATTAGATGAAAGACTTTATCTAAGCTCTGGAGAAGTGGGAGAAATCGAGTTTAATTATAATTATGAACGAATAGATTATGTATGTAAAATCCATAGAAGAGAAGTTAATAGCATTACTATTTTTAAAGACTTTAATAAAATGAGTAATACTCAAAGATTAAGATATCTTCATAAGAGATTTGAAATCAACATTCCCAATCTGTCAATCTATCTTGATGGAGATAGATAATTGGTGTAAATATATGGTTAATCAGAATATTATACATAACGATCATTATTCTAAGGAACAACTAAGTATCTATTTTGACCCATTCATATATAAACACATTAAAGAATTAAAGTTAGATGGGATCAACATCAATGATTTTATTATAGTATTTTGGGATATAAGTAAATTTTCAAGCTTAGTTAAAGAGTTAAAAACATTAATGAAAAAACGAATGAAAAAACAAGGTCTTATATTTCATGAACTGGAATACATATTAAGAGATTATTATAGTGAAGCATCAAGAGTAATAAAAAAGAATGATGGAATATTGGATAAATTTATAGGTGATGGAATTTTTGCTTATTTCGGTTACCAAGATAAAAGATTTGATATTTTTCATTCAAAAGCAATGGATGCTGCTTTAGAGTTAAAAACGAATTTCATCAAAATTAAGGAAAAACACATGAAAATTTTATATTCACATTATAATTACAGACCTAATACCAATATAAATTTGAAATGTGCTATGCATATTGGTCAAGTTCTATTTGGATATTGGTATTCTCCTCTTCGAAGTCAGATTACTGCGATTGGGGATGATGTTAATTTCTGCAGTAGGCTTGAGGGATTTGCTGATAATGATCAAATTATCATATCAAAAGAGTTGAATGATGCATTAAGAAAGATACCTAACAATACATTTAGAACTAAAAAAATAAGAATATCAGAAGATAAGAAATTGAAAACCTATGAACATGTTAAATATGTTTATGAGTTAATAGGCAAAAAATAGTTAGGATCTAAAATTAACTGATGGGCTTTTATCTCTCTTGTTTCTCGTCATTTTAAAATGGTTACCTCAAATCCACTATATTGGTTTGTCAACTTGATAACATTTGCTCGTTCTTGGATTGGGATTCGAAGCCTCAGGCTATGCTTGGGGAGTTCATCTTTACATATGAATCAAATTGACCGAATCTACGTTCTCTTATTAACCCTATTTTGATTTCTAAATAAAATAGCTTACAATCACTTATGTTGTACAATAATTTATTACATTCGTGGTAGAACTGGTACAAGCTCCACATGCAAGACATATTCTGCTATCGATATGGATTAGGGTACTTTGTACTTTCGCATTAATTTTAGCAATCATTACCAGCTCTATTCTTGTCATAAGCTTGGCCGATGGCCAAACTATACTGAAAAATGGAACTCGCATATAGCCGGCAAAAGATCTAAAAGTTTATGATTCAGAATTCTTTTCAATAAAATATCCCAACTCATGGTTTGTTAGTGCTGAGAGAGGGATTTTTGACCTTCCAGGGTCATCAGGAGTTACATTGCTCCATCAAATAGATATGAATCATGTGAACCATAATAACCGTGTAACTGTTAGATCTAATGTTGAACCTACTATCATCGCTATTTCAGTTCTTCCCAAAATGGCTTTTCCCAGAGATACAAGAAACTCTAACATTTCAGAAATCCTTGACTCGTTCATTGACTATTCTTATTCCTCACAAAAACTGAGTGAATCAGGGGATCAATTACTTACGGACAATTCAACTTATTTGTCTGGACATCATGCTAGAAGTATATCCTACATTAGTAATGACCCATCTGGTGGCATGTACAACTATATGATTTTCTCTACAGATCGAGACAATATTTTTCAGATAGCCTATGGCGCCCCACTCACTAAATATCAAAAAGTGTTGTCAGAGGTAAAGTCAATTATATCTTCATTTAAAATCATAGGGCCTAAAGTTTCAACAGTTGAATCACCAACTGATATCGACACAATAAAAGTACCATTTTCTATGTATAGCAGTTCAAAATATAGAATAAAGCTGATGTATCCAACAAGCTGGAATGTGCAGGAAGAGGTTTTAGGAATGGTAACTTTTACCACACCGTCTACGTCATCGATTGAATTTCCAGACGCAACGTTTACTATAAAGGGTATTATCTATACAAAAGGTAGACCTCATTTTGAAGATTTTTCAGCAAAACAATTCAAAGATTTTATGACTCAATCATTTAGTTTACTGAATAAGTATCAGATCAGTATTCCAGAAATTCAACTAATAGACGCAGTAAGAAGTACAACGAATACAGGATATCTTTCATTTAGGTTGCAGTCTACAGTAAAAGAAGCAGATCCTGTCGACCCTAATATTATTTACCAACAAAAGCGCTTACAGACTTGGATCCCTAGAGGCAACAATATGTACATATTGGAATACGATTCAGGACCCTCAAAATTTTCTACTTTTTTGCCCCTAGTCGAGAAGATGGTAAATTCTTTTGAAATTATGAACGAAACAGAGAATTTAGGTCTTTACACTCCAAAACCACCGAACTACCACACTCTAAAAGAAAAATTAGGAAGGGATAATGCTACGATTTACGTAGCCAGATCAGGAAGCATGGAACCTTATTTTTATCCAGATGATATGCTTTTGGTCTCTAATTCTACCGCATTTAATGATGTCCGAATCGGAGATGTCATTGTCTTCAAGAAACCCGCTGACAACTCAATATCCATTATTGCCAGAATAATCGATATTCAGACTGATTCCGTTGGTCAAAGAATAATAACGACTAAAGGTGATAATAATCCTAGTCCCATTCTAGGAACAGACTTTCGAATAAAAAAAGATAACTATATCGGCAAAGTTATTTCCGTAATTACCCAAGTGCAAAAATGATAATTCTTTGGCGAATCATACTGTTCATTAGCGCTGAAAAAAGAGCTCTACTCTCGGATTGGAATTTGAAGCCTTCTTGTATGGTCTTGAAGTTGGTATCAATTGCTAATAAGTTTTATGGATAGAAATGCTTAACAGATAATATATTGTCATTGAGGTATAAAAATGAATGATAATTGATAGACAAACAACTTGATGGGATTCCTAAAAGTACGAGATCTTTACTTTCCTAGTATGATTTGATCCAATCTTATGAATATTTACAACTCCACTAGGGGAAAGAAAAATGTCGGCAACAGTTAAGTTGAAATACACAATCCTCAAATAATTTCATTTGGACATAAGACATTTAAAGCGCACTTCTATATTTTTCTAGGTATACCATAATAACCAGATCACCAACCTGTTCTCGCTAAATTCTCGGTTCCGATCGCATTCTACACCAAATATCCCCTAATTTATGACTTGACCGCGCGCGCCGAACTCCAGAGTGCCCACCCTGGATTGACCCTATTTGGATATAGCTCTAGCATCTTGTCGTAGAGCTCCTGCGAGGTTGTCGTAACTTCAGCTATGTGGTCAAAATCCCGTATGTACTGCCTGGTCTCCTCGATGATCCGAGGATTGTCGTCGTTACCAGGTCGCTTATGGGCTGCGATAACTGCGCGTGGGTTGAGTGACTCAATTTTGTCCAGTGCAGTGATCCATTCCCGGCGAGTCTTCGCATTTGACTCTACGAGGTAGAGGTGAACGTCGTTGTAAGCAGCATCACCAGCGACTACTAGGCCGATAGACGGGACATTTAGGCAAGTCGTATGGTCAGTGTCGGTATGGCCGAGTTCCACTGCGACCAAGTCGTCCCCTTCGAGATCAATTACATTTCCTTTGAGCTCGTCGGCGATAACGACCCGCTCTGGGATCTGGCCCGGAAACCCCACCTTCCAAATCTTCTCAAGGAGCTCTGGGGAGGCGTGTTGGCGCATAACTTTCACAACATTTGGTGTTGCTACTGCTCTGGCATTTGGGAAGCGTTCAAGAAGAGCTCCCATTGCAAACCAATGGTCTCCATGGCCATGCGTAATATAGATTGTTGTCAAGTTCTTGCCGCTCGCAGCAACCCAATCCACCAGAGCATCAGCCTGTTTGATAGTCATAAAGGCGTCGACTAGAACGGCGTCTCGCTTGCCATAGATGAGGGTTGACGCTATCGCCTGAAACATCGCTTGTTTCATCCCCGGAGGCAGGTCGCTCGTGACAATTGGTATGCCGGGTGTTACGAATACGTTCCAGTTCAGCGGCATTGTTAATAGATTGCACCCTTATTGAACAACATTATCCTGCCACCCGAATGGAATCTTTCAAATTTCACGAGCCTATTAACGATTTGATTCGATATAAGTATGGAAGTTACTCTTTGGTAACATAGTTACACATTAGTTACTATAGATAGTGACTGCAGCAAAAACATCAGACCCTGATGATTATTTGTACGATGAACCTAGAGGTATGATAAGTAAAATTTCAAATTAATTTACATTTTGCAGTATCAAGTACCTCCGTTGCATGTGTCGGACTAGATTTTTGGATACTTCTCACACTCAATTTAAGGTAACACCTTTATGGTATGAACGTAATAAGATTATCAATGAGTATGCTCAAATAATTTTATTGTCCTGGTGACCCCCAATCATCAGGAGCCTGATGGAAAGTTGCTCATGCTCAGAATGGTATTAACCGAAATAGCAATCAAATACAAAATATGAGAATTATTTCTATCACCCTTTGTATGAATATATCAGGTCCTGTATCCGTAACCCGAGTTCACAGCTATTCTGATACAAACGCAATCTACTGTTAAAGGCAGCTAATAATACAAGCATAAGAATTACTAATAGTAATGTTGTGTGGCCCGGAAAAAGGTATTTCCTCTCTACTTGATCTGCTCCATGGCGGCTATCCAATTCTCCACGTGATAGGCCGTCGCTAGCTTGTCGTTCCTGACGGTAAACATGTCTATCGAGATCGTCTTGAAGCTCTTTCCGGTGGGCTTAACGCCGAACAGCTCGCCCGTCGGGGTGCCGGTGGCCTCACCCCGGACCACGATCCGATTGCCCGACGTCCAGGTATCCTTGATGGTCCAGTGCAGATCCGGGATTAACTTCCCCAAGTTCGTGAATACCCCGGCCAATTGATCACGTGACAGACAATCCGAGTTGGTCGA
>DASWDL010000357.1:0-3800 GCA_036395315.1 Nitrososphaeraceae archaeon | reverse complement strand
TGTTTCTTCAACAAGAGACTATTATGGTTCGGTTATTACAGATTCATCAGCTTATATCAATTTTACAAAAAGTATTCTTATAGGCACTAGGGCAGCAGAGTTAGAGGAATTAACAAATGCATCAAAGCAAAAATTGGAAATAATAACCCCGCTAGACATTATTGAATTTGGGATAAACGCTACAGTTAAGAAAATCATTTCAAAATGTGGATCAAGTAAAGTGTATTTGTCTATTGACTTGGATTGTATGGACCCTGGCGTGGCTCCCGGCGTGTCTGTACCTGCTCCCGGAGGCCTTTTTCCTCTTGATTTAATATATATGATAAAAAAAATAACTGAAAATTTAGAGATAGTGGGAATGGACATTGTGGAATTGTCTCCTGATTACGACCTGAATCAAAATACTGCAAATCATGCCGCTAGAATCCTTATGGAAACAATATCATCTTTAAAAGTGGGACACACGAGTAAAACTAGACAAAGTTAATATTTTTATTTGGTAAACAGAGAGAAAATTCACTGGATTTCATATTATTACACATAATAGCGTGAAGGGTTAGAAGAAGTAGATGTTGAAAGACTCGTATAAGAATTAGTTCTATTCTGTTCACTTTATCGCCGATTCCCTATCGATGATTTCTTTTGTCTCGCCAGGCTTGGCAAACTGTTCCGCAATATTTTTGTATGTTTCTATTTCGTGTTTTGACAACGGACGAATTTTCCTCATCGCTTCTTCAAAATTTTTCATGTGTATCTTTAGCTCGCCTTTTGCCAAGTCTGCCTTTTTTGGGTCTTTGTATTTGTCAATGTGTCCCCTAAGAGCAAGCATCACTGCAGCCGATGCAAGGGCGGCTATATCAGCTCCTGTATATCCTTCTGTCTGACTAGCTAGAGTATCAATATTGACATCTTCTGCCAGAGGCTTTTTTGAAGTATGTATTTTTAAAATTTGAATCCGTGATTCTTTATCTGGTGGCGGCACATAGAGTAATCTATCGAATCTCCCAGGCCGCAGTAGTGCAGCATCAATTATGTCGGGTCTGTTGGTAGCTCCTATAATAATTACGTTAGATAACACCTCAAGGCCGTCAAGCTCTGTAAGTAATTGACTGATTACCCTTTCAGTTACATGTGAATCGCTGCCCAAACCTCTGGTTGGGGCTATGGCGTCAATTTCGTCGAAAAAGACAATGCATGGAGATGCCTGTCTTGCTTTTCTGAAAACCTCACGTACTCCCTTTTCTGATTCGCCTACCCATTTTGAGAGCAATTCCGGACCCTTGATGCTAATAAAATTTGCTTCGCTCTCATGGGCAGCTGCCTTTGCCATCAAAGTTTTTCCTGTGCCCGGCGGTCCGTAGAGGAGTATACCTTTGGGAGGCGTGGCGTCAGAATGTACAAATAGTCCATGATATTTTAGCGGCCATTCCACTGCTTCCTGGAGTTCTTGCTTGACATCTGCAAGGCCTCCTATATCATCCCAACTGACATCCGGAACCTCAACGAAAACTTCACGCAGAGCAGATGGTTCTATTTCCTTTATTACATCTAGAAAATCATCCATAGTCACGATTATTTTCTTTAGTATCTCAGACGGAATGTTCTCTGTTGAAAGATCAATTTCAGGCAGTACCCTTCTAAGGGCCCTTATTCCAGCCTCTTTTGCTACAGCCTGGAGGTCGGCTCCAACAAATCCATGCGACATGTTTGCTATGATGTCCAGATCAACATTTTTTTCCAAAGGCATCCCTCTAGTGTGTATCTGAAGAATTTCCAATCTGCCTTCTCTGTCTGGTACTCCAATCTCAATTTCCCTGTCAAATCTACCAGGTCTTCTAAGCGCAGGGTCTATCGCATTTATTCTGTTAGTAGCGCCTATTACGACTACCTTACCCCTTGAAGACATACCATCCATCAATGATAGAAGCTGGGCTACAACTCTCCTTTCTACTTCACCTGATACCTCTTCCCTTTTGGGTGCAATCGAATCAAGTTCGTCTATAAAAATAATTGCAGGTGCGTTTTCCTCAGCCTTCTTAAAAACTTCCCTTAATCTCTCTTCTGATTCACCGTAGAATTTGCTCATTATTTCAGGACCGCCAATGGTATAGAAATTTGCGTTAGTCTCGTGTGCCACAGCCTTTGCTAATAGAGTTTTACCAGTGCCAGGTGGCCCATGCAATAATACGCCTTTGGGCGCTTCAAAACCTAACCTCTTGAAAAGTTCTGGATGTCTCAGTGGTAGCTCTATCATTTCTCTTAAGCGGGAAACCTCATTTTTTATTCCCCCTACATCTTCATAAGAGATTGATGGAGTTTCACCTTCCTTTGCAACTTGAACTGCTTTTTCACTTTCTTCAGATACGGTTACCTCAGTTGAATCTTCAATTAAAACTGGACCTGACGGTTTGGTGGATATGACTACAAGGTCGACTCTTTGTCCCATTATGCTTAAAGGAAAAATGTCTCCTGTATTTAGTAGACTTCCTAAAAGATACTCCTTCAGATAGCCTTCTGCACCTACTATCCGAAGAGGTTCTGTTGGGGCCAACGTAACTTTCTGAGCATTTTTAGATTGCACCTTCTTTATTTCTACAGAATCGTTGATCCCTACATCCAGTCTGTTTCTAAGATATCCGTCTATTCTTACTAGACCTTTGCCCCTGTCTTTTTCCCTTGCGGGCCAAAATAGAACAGTCGTTTTCTTTCCAATAGATGAAATTTCCAGGGCATCACCTGCAGATAATTCAAGCTGGCGAGCAACTTCAGGATCGACCCTTGCGATTTTTCTTCCTACGTCCGATTGCTCTGCTTCTGCTACCCTTAGGCTTGTGCCAATATCATTGTTTGATGATTCTTTACCCGGATTACTCAAGTAATATCATTATTATTACGCATGCATTGTATTTAAAAATCACATTCTTTAATAAAAATCGCGACTTAGGCTATTGATATGGTACAGGTATACATTTAAAATTAGGCGTAGCCGGTCATTATTGTAGGCACAATAAAGCCTTAAAACTCTACTTTTGGATTTATCTTTGACCAGTATTAAATGTGATTACTCTGAATATACTCAATATTGGTAACCAAATTTTATATCCAGCGAAAGGTAATTGAGGGACAACTCGGTATGCGTGTTTCAAGAATCGATTTATATATCCTGGGTTTAAATTTTACTATATTTATGACTCAATAATTTCAATAAATGCAGTGCCATAAATAAAACTTAATTTTTTGAAAATACTAAGGCAGGTTGACCGATCAAATGTATATCGCTTATAAATGATACATTCTGTGGTATCGCTAACTAGCCTTCCACACAATGCACAATTCACCATACAGTTATTTGGTTAGATTTGTATAAAAGAGTTCTATCTTTACTACATCAAGATGAATATCACCAACTAGTTTATACAATATTTTTAAGATGCCAAAAGTATCTACTTTGTAATTGTCTCACAGACCATTAGAAAGAAGGATTACAATCATGATTTCTGCTATAGTTGTAGCTGCCATAATATTTTCTTTTCTGACCTATCAGTACTATATCAAAAATTCATCTCAAGTACAGAATATCGCTGTGGGACAAATCCGGAATATTACTCAGATAAAAGTTTCCGATCTCAGTGATCTACTTCGAAATAAGTTGGATCTTGTAAATGTAAATCTTCAAATACTTTCTTCATCTCAGGAATTGATTGGCCAACGAATTGAGGTAGGTAAGATATTATTGAATGCTGCTCAAAAAACGACTGCAAATGTTGTTGACTTTTATAATTGGATAGACAGAAATGGAA
>DASWDL010000356.1:0-6544 GCA_036395315.1 Nitrososphaeraceae archaeon | reverse complement strand
ATCTGAGAATTCAATGTTTTAACGGATCCCTTGTTGAAATGCTTTCTGATTGTCCCTCAAACAACGCTTGCCCTTATATGAAAATGGAAAATAATACTTTAAAATGTGTTCCTAGTTCGCAGGATAAAAATCCAAAAGGCGGATTACCAAATGAAAATACGAATAATAGCTATGCCATATTTTAAATTCAAGAGTCGTCGCAGAAATTCAAGTCAAGCTTTACTATTATCATCTTGTTACCCATAGTATTGCCGGATGTGTCGAATGGTAGTTAATGAACCAGTTGTGCTATTAGTGAGATGATGTTCGGGACTCGACAGTCATAACAGTTCTGACAGTTCTGACTAACCTTCAGCAGGAACGCCTGTCCATTTCAGGTACGATTGATTTAATCAAATTACAAATAAATTTTAAGCCGGGTTTTGTGTAGAGTTTTTGATGTCTGTGAGCCAGATCCAGGGTTCCATTTCCAAGTAGTATGGAAAATTTGCTTAGTCGTAGGAAGGTTAGTATTGAAAGGGGTACTTTACAAAGGTAACTTTATCTACCAAATGAATGCTAATTGTATTTAATCTTCATGTCCAGAAGTAAGTGTGGAAGTGCAAATTCGTTTGCACCAGTGTAAGATGTGCGACGTGGTTTGTCAATGTGTTAGCGAATATAGGTGTTCGTCATTCATGAATTATGAATGTTCAGGCTGTAGAAATTTTTGGACTTCAGCTGATAAGGTTTAGCAAGCCATTATTTTTTAATATTATCAATCTTCTTTTGTAAAAGTAATTTTGCCACTTGACTTCAAAGTCCAGACCAATTATGTGTTTTAAGGTGAAGAAAATTAGTTTGGTTGAAGCAGAAGCTTGCGGCGGGAGAACACCCAGTCCGTAGGTCAAGTGTCTAGTAGAAGCCACAGATTTTGCGATTCTTTTTCTTGGGTATATGTAGGCCTTTACCATCTTAATTTTCTTGTATGCCCACGATGCGACGCCTACGATTATTATAATGATAATAATAGCGACTATAATCGGCAGAATTACTTTTACCAGCAAAACCAAAATAACTATTATGATGATAACCGGTATAATTCCAACAATAACCGGACTTATTACTCTACCCGTTTTGCTCACACAATAAATTACACTTCATATAACAAATAGCCGTTTTTTCGAATATTGGCAGCTGCGTCACAGCTACGCCATATCCAATTCACTCTTAACATTCAACGCATTGTGATAGACTTTAAAAATAGCGGGAAGAAACCCCACGGGCTCACCGTCCAGCGACACGGTCATATTTCTATTCTTTGGTAAAAAAGCAACCTGTGATGCTTGGTAATAAAGGATATCTTCTTCGAAGGTGTAATGACTATCACCTTTCATTTCCACAAGTTTTTTAAGCATTCTAAAGCTACCGGAATTCTTCATAATAACTACATCCAGTTTCCCATCTGATATGTTGGCTTTGGGCGCTACGTTGAATCCCCCTCCTAGAAAATTGCCGTTTGCTACAACTACCATCGTTACCATGCTTGTAATCTTTTTACCATCAATAATAATATCACATTCATTACTTTCATAGGTCGGTAACGTAGAGACTATCCCTGCCACGGTGGACAGAAGTCGACTCTTTATCTTACCTCTCACCCTTTTAGACCTCTCAATTATCTCAGCTCCTGCCCCCATTTCAGCTGCATTTAAAACTATTCTACTAAGGGTAGTTGTTGGACTAGCTTTATCAGATATAGTTACCCCTATCACGTCCATTTTTCGGTTTTTCATTTGATTTATGCTCTTAAAAGACTCAATACCTTGATGAGGAATTCCCAACGAGGCAGCGAGTACATTTCGACTACCAGATGGTATAATCCAACAAGTTGCTTTCGGATTAATTGAAATTAATCTTGGCTCGGGTTTGAATTTCATTGGATCAAGAGCTGATCTATTTTTGGCTCTGATATTAAAAAATCCATTTGCAACTTCGTTAATAGTACCGTCACCACCCACAGCTGCAATATTATTGTACCCTGCTTTCAATAACTTCCTTGTGATATTCGTTCCAGCATTGGCTCTCTTTGTGAAAATAATACGATGCTGCTTTGGCAGATATTCTTTAATTGCAGCATAGGTATTATCCCAATTTTTTCCTGTTGCACCACCTTGAGAATTAGGATTCAATATTAATATGAGTTCGTCAAACTTTGTGACAACGACTTGATTTTGTTTCTTATTATTGGAGATTGTTTGTGGAACTTTAAGTCTTAAGGACATTACGATATGCAAAAAAATTAGGCGGGTTCTGACGAGTCTTCGTCCTCATCTACTGCTTTAGATGCTTCTTCACGCAAGCTTTCTGCTGGCCCATTAGTTTCTGGATTTGCTTCAGCCGAACCTACTTCCCTTTGATTTTTCTGTGCCTTCTCTAATTCTTCTGTTGAATCTGTCATCAAAAGATAGTAATACCATAAAGCATATCTACATTATATGAATTCGAACTTGATTTCTCCCGGCGTTAATATTTTTGTCTCGCTATAGTCAGCCTATATCGGGTAGGGAAATGCAATAAGGAATGAGTAAACACCGTCGATATTGGGTGAATAATTAGATATGGTCTTATATCATGATTAATAAATTATATTGAACTGTGCTGTGCTTGTAGCAAATATCTCAAGATTCTACAGTCTTGGACTCGAGTTTGATTACCAGAAACTCGATTCTTAACCTTCTTTATCTTTGTTGAGCATATGCAAACGGGCATGGAATCACAGAGAGCAGAATAGTTCCCACCGGATATGAATGATATGCAATTAAGAATAAGTGGAGAGAAATTTCCAGAAGTAGTACTCGAACTATGCGATAACTGCAACTGACTTTTTTTGATTATAGTTAGTTATGAATCTGATGCTGTAATACGAAGTAAATAAATTTGATATTTTTCAGCCAGCAGATGAATAATGGTGTAAAGATTTTGACGAATGTATCATCTTATCATTTATTCCACTGTATTAGTAAACTTTTAGGCCACTAATTTAACAAAAGCACAATCAGCTAAAGGGGGAATTTTCGTGTCAGCTCTGAAAACCAGCGTCATGAATAACTATGATAACACACACCCTCGAAAATTCTGGCTTATGCATTATTATAGCATATAGCACCCCCTAATTTAATGGAAGTGCCGCGAATTGTTTTGTTACTCGATTTTGATGATGCCAATAGCCTTGTTTCTGGTGTATTAGACTTAAAAGGCTGTAGAGTTTACAAGTCAACAACCGCGGATGATTGTTTGGCTATACTAAAACGACTTGAAGGTAAAGTGGATGCAATTTTGATCAAGGATGAGCTGGTAGTCGACGGAAATTTCACTCTCGTCGCAAATGTTAGAAAATTCGCGCCTGAAGTCATGATCATAGGTCTAGCAAACAAAACCGATGAAAAAGAAAAACTGTCAGAATGCGGTATTGACGAACTTGTTCTGACTCCGATGAGTGCTGAAAACTTGGCAGACAAAATCCTTATGATGCTAGCAAGAAGAGAATTAAAAAGGGAGAGAAAAAAAAGTACCTGGCATAGATAGTTGTTTTGCTGTTTAGGAATACTGTAACAATCTGCAATCATAGATCAGAATAAAGGGACCTGAAACCTGCAGATCTTTGATTTTAACGTTAACTTAGATTAAAGACTTTTAACGTATGTATCTGGTTAGATGTTTGGATGGATTTAAAAAAGCCACGGTTAATTCTTGCCTTGGACAACGAAGACTCATCTGCCATGATGGCAGGTGTATTATGGATGAAGGGTTGCGATGTTTACAAGGCTAAATCTGCCGATGATTGTATTGCTCTAATGGAAAAGGTAGATTCGAAGGTAGATGTTGTGGTCGTTAGTGCCGAAATAGCGCTCGATAGAAATGCAATGCTGATAGTAAACATAAAACGAAAGAATTTGGATACAAAAGTACTAGCAATTGGTGACGAAAGTTCAGATAAGACAAGAATCATCGATTATGGTGCAGATGAGTTCGCACTAAAACCATTAAGTCCGGAGAATGTGGCTGATAAGGTTTTAATGCTGTTAGCGCGTCAAACAGTAACAGAAAATAGGTCTACTGAAAAATAGGCCTTAGTATGATATTAACGAATAATCACCGTCCAAATAATGACTTTCACCATAGTAATCCAAGTGATATTGCTTTTCGGTTAATGGAAGCACCACCAGATAACCATTATCTCGTGATTTATCCTAACCTGACAGCAGCAAGAAGCATGTACGGTGATTTCATAAAGATTCAGATTGAACAAAGAAATGTGGCAATATTATTTCTCCCATTTTTTGAGACCACTGACAAAGTAAGAGAACTTTTAATTATAGCGGGAGTTGATGTATTCGCACATGAAAGAAATGGTTCTCTTATTCTGCTGGATTTTGGTAAGATAATAGATAACCCGTATCTAGGTATCCCGGCTGCATTTGGGTTAAAAGAATTCGTAAACAAAATTCAGAGTCGTGTTGTCGGAAAAACTCTCGTCGTTATTGCAGATATGTCAATATACAAACACATGAATAAGGTTGAAGACTTGCTAGAATATGAGCGACTTGCTCACTCTGATTCTGAAACTCAACAATGGAAGGAATTGTGTTTATTTCATAAAGCTGATTTTGATTTAATGTTTACCGAATCACAGAAACGTAAAATACTTGAATATCATAATGGTAGAACATTTCTGGTAGAGGGATGAGATTTACTCATAATGAATCTTGATGTTCGCAACAAGAAAGATAAGTTTGTTTTATGTCTTCAAAGTATAATAATACATACAATCAGTCGAGGTGAATAATTCCGTGTCGGCTCCAGAGGGTTGTGTCATGATAGTGAATGATAATACAGATTTACTCAATTTATTCAAAACTGCGCTTGAAGGTGAAAAGATTAAGATCTACGCCTTCACAGACCCAACCTTAGCTTTAAAAAAAATTAGATCAAACCCTAATCTAATCTCACTTGTACTGATTGACTATTCAAGTCAAATAAGAAAATCTCAGAGGAAATTCGCACATGAAGCTAAAGCTATCAACAGACAAATTAAGGTAGTTTTAACGTCAGGATATAACTTAAGCCCGGAGGATGTTTTAAAAGATGGTTACGACAAATTTTTACAACTTCCAGTGAGACTAGCTGATTTAGTTTTTACCATTAGAGAATTACTTGATCTAAATTAGTTTGATTTAATCTGATCTTAGATTTCGTTAATTAAAGGATTTGTTCAGTTCTTTAGGACTAGTTGTAACAATGGTACTTCTGTCTTCACTCAAAACCACTATAAAATCGAGCATAGTCTTTAGCTCTACAATAGTCATTTGCATTAGAACCGAACTTTCCGTTTGGAAGATTTTCTGCTGTTAATTTGTTTGAACCTGTTATTGCCATTGCCATTATTGGCATTATTGCCGTTACTCCAGAATCTTTTGAAAGAGCTTAGTATATTTTTTGAATTAACCGGAAGTTCAAACACTTCTTCAGATCAAGTTACTCTATCCACACCATCCATGTGTTTAATGCGTGAAATGATATCTACTAATTGATAACTGTCTTCTTAAACAAATCCACAAACTAAGTCTGAATTACCGACATGAACAGAGGCCTTCCAGGTCGTTTAATCTTTTAATTAGACGGCTAAGCTCAATATTTTTTGATTCCAAGACTTTTCTATTTTACTAAGAATTACTAAAACCCCAGAGGTGGGCCGGGACGCTTTCTTCGGTGGGGCATAACCGGGCCTGGCCCACTCACAACCTTTAACTACTATTTAGCTCGCAGATTTAAAGTCCTGAAACATTGTTAACTTGATATTATCAACTAAATTCTCCATTTCATAAGCGTCGTTCAGATCATTGATCCTTTTTGGTGCTATAGAAAGGGATTCTAATTCAGAGATACAATGCCTTACTCTTTGAGACATCTTATGGGTACGAGTATACGGTGTTATGAACATGGCTGCTTGATCAACATCAAATTATTATAAGCTATGTCTAAAGAGATTTCTGATTCCAAGAAGGATTGTTAAGATAATATCGCTAGTCAAGGTAGGCAAAATAAGATATGGACATCAAATCTATATGGTACTTGATTTTTTTTGAGTGATTATCGGACAGATTTAGTTGATTCAGACTAAAATATTGTTGACACGTTTCTATTCGAATGTAAAATAACACTGTCTAATACTATGAATACTGATTGATATGGCAAAAGAAGTTGAAGATGCATTTGACAAGTTAAAAGCGGGTGCGAGGGCTGTTGCAAAAAAGGTAACAGATCAAGTAATGATTTAGGTGACGAATACGATAAAGAGAAAGGCAGAGAACGAGCCAGTGATTACGACCAGACAAATGAATCGGGTGCTAGAGATCCGATGTCACCAGAAAAGATAGCATCTCACGAACCTACGGCGGTAAAGCGAGATATCAATCAAGGGACTTCAGGCGAACCAGTCTAAGACCCGCATTTATTTTTTTGAACTTTTATTAAGTCCATTTTTTTCTAAAGCCCATATCAG
>DASWDL010000355.1:0-5024 GCA_036395315.1 Nitrososphaeraceae archaeon | reverse complement strand
AGCCCTTCTGCCAAGGAGTACGCTTGGCCCATCGATTTTAATTTATAATCTCCGGGATGGGCCATTTCTTCATTCGATAGTTTATCCTTTGCTTAAGCATCAGGTATTCTCTGTTTCTTTTGTAATACTCCTTTTTGTATTCTAAGAAATACTGCCTATTCTTCTGATAGCGGGCCTTTATTTTGTCCTTGTTTAACTGGTGATATTGCTTCAATTAGATTCGCTAACGGGTGATGCTTGTGACGCTTGTGACGCATTATTAGGGTGCAATTGCTCTTGGGTTGGAGCAGATGCAGGAAAAATCATTTTTACTGATAAATCGATTCCAGTTTCACAATTTATTCAACTAAATCTTCAATTTAACAAAAACATCATAAAAGCGGTATATGCTGGTCATGTAAACACTCCAAACGATCCTGTAATAAGAGACCTAGTGACCAAATATGGAGATGATCTATTGAACCTGATCAGGTAATGCCATTGCTGGAAGCCTACCAGGCAGGGGTCTTGAGACTATTCGCTCCGTCATTGTGCAAGTGCTAGTCCCTTATGACAATCCCTGTTTAGGACTTGTCTTCCGAACTATTTCATTCTCGATAAATTCTTGAAACTTGGGGTCGAACCATTTCTCTAATTCAAGGTCACTTTCCCAATATTCTCTTATCTTCCCCTGTTCAAAACAACTTTTCATCATACGTAGCCATCCGGTCCATTCATTTTCGCTCACTACTTTTCTTTGGTACAAATGGTACGCATGCGCAAAGGTGTGCAAGAGATGATATGTGAATGCTATTTCTTTTGTTAGGTCTGACTCAACATTGCTTAATATCCTTATTAAATCAGGGTTTTCAACTGCCAAATGAGTAAGGCCGGAAATTTTATCATTCAAATCACTTAGAACTTTTGTTTCTATATCAATAGAGAGTTTTTGCATTTGCTTTCTTGAAAAATAAAACGAGACAAATAGCGTGGCGACTATTCCAATTGCTTCACCCATAACAAAATAGTCAACTAAGCCAAGTTCCACCATGCATGCCGACTTGCAACGTTCGGATATAACACAGAGGCTTTATTGTTGCTGACATTTATCGAAAGATAAACGCAGCACTTGATATTATGTCCCCATTGAAATCAATTCACGGGTAGAATCAATGGACACGTACAGCGGGGCACAATGGACAATCCAAAGTGTAATACAAACATAAAGGCGAACCATAATTGTCACAGGTATTAATTTGTACACTCGAGGGATTCCCTGTTGTGTCTTTTGGTACGACCTTACCATATCCTGGCGACCCCTCAAGTATGTTGATTTTCGCTAGACTAGCGTTATAGTAAAAATGCCAAGTCCCACAGAGCCCAGAGATACAACCATACTGATCAAGGGTCTTTGGAATACAGCCGTTGCTTATTTGTTCCTTAATTTTCTCAATGTTTTCCTTTGCGTGCTCATAGTAAGGACGCGTTGAACCTTTATCTGACAGTATCTTTCTTACTTCTGGCAAGTCCTCCGGTAAGGGTTTTGGATCACAGTTGCTCAGTTGTGAACCGGCGGTAAAAATCGAAAGCGGTTGATAGTCCTTGGGGCTCTCAACAGGTTCGGCCGGTATATCTACAGTCGCTTCTGCATTCCTTAATGGTTTAATCGCGTTCGCACAAACGTAAAACAGTTGACCCCTCTCATTTAATTTTATTAGTTTACCCTGGACATAAACACCAATATCCCACGGCCTAAAATTATAACGAGAGTATAAATAATTAGTTAAATAACTCGAATTCTATATGTTTAGTGAAGCATCTGGCTGGCTGCTGTCGGTATTCGACTCACCCATTAACAGCCATACCGAACCGGTAGACAATTCGGCAGCCAGTTAAATATTTAGAAAAACCTAACTTAGTTTGTCACTCTTTAAAAGTAATCAAATTCGCGTTTGTGACCTTAGTTGAGTCTATGTGCACTATTGCCGCACGAATGTCCAAGAAGCTTGCCGCATATACTGCCACAGGAGCCAGAAGGACGGCGAAAACGGCTAATCCTAGAATTAGTCTGTTTCTAGTTATTGAATCCATTGTATGATATAATGCAGAATTGAGAAAAGCTCTATATCTTAGGTATGATTTGCAAGGCCAGAACCATAACAAAACTTACCGAACCACATAGGGATGGCAAAAAATCAAAATAGAAATTCATAGATACTATGACGAACCATCCAAGACCCCCAAACCACTACGGATATTAAATCATGATAACGTGCCGCAACATAACTGAACGCTCTATTTCTGGATTATGGCCGAACCGTTTAAGATGCTTATAGCTAGTGTCTGAATCGGATGCTCCGAAATTATTAGAGACGCTGAGCTTGAACTTGACTACTCTATCATCTTCTACCTTTGGAGCCATAAGAGTCCAGATGGGTACTCTAAAGCAATCGGTTGGGTCTAGCGATAAATGATTCGAGCTCCTGATGAAACGGTGCACAGCGATATAATGATTGGGTAGTGGAGGCGGTGCACCAACTGATAGGCTGTAAAAAGGTTAATCTTACTTTGTATGTTGTACTATAATGGTAGAGAACGATAGATGTCGAGCAAGAAACTTCGAATAACAAAATTTGAAAAACAGAGGCAAACAGCAGAAAATGTACTAGTACTGCAAGGCGGCGGTTCATTAGGCGCCTTTGCCTGCGGAGTCATGAAAGCCTTTGCAAGCAAGAATATCAAATTTGATATAATTTCTGGTACCTCAATAGGCGCAGTTAATGGTGCGATAATTGCCGGAGCCAGAAGTGATCGCCCACACAAAGCCTTGGAAGATTTTTGGCTCGAGCTTGCAGAAAGTAGTCTTCACATAATACCTGACTTCTATAATCTAAACTATGATCAAGAAAAAATGGCAATGGAGTTAGTCAAGTCTCCTTCAGCTTCAATGAACTCTGCTATATTTGGAGTACCAAAATTTTTTGTGCCCAGGTGGTTTAAGTGGGATTTGCAAACATCGATACAACAGGAAGAAGAGAAGAATCAGCTCCCATCAAATTGGACATACTTTTATGACAACACACCGCTAGCAAAAACTATAGAAAAATATGTAGACTTCAAAAAGCTATCGCCCAAGTCTATAAATGCCGATGAAGATAATGACCCAAGTACAGTCCGCTTGATAGTAACAGCAGCCAACGTCCTAACAGCCGAACCGATTGTTTTTGATTCTGCGAAAATTCAAATAAACGTGAAACACCTGCTGGCCAGTACAGGATATCCCCAGTACGGCTTCCCATGGGTCGAGGCTGAGGAGAAAGTATACGGATGGGATGGAGCGCTACTTAGCAATAGTCCGATCAGAGAAGTCTTAGAAGCTTCACCAAGAGAGGATAAACATGTATTCATGGTCGAGAATTATCCCAGAACTATAGACAGACTTCCGGCAAATATGACCGAAGTACAATCAAGGGCTAAAGATATAATGTTCTGTGACAAGACTTCGAGTTTGATAAAACTTGCCAAGCTAATAAATAAACATGTAGATTTAATTGAAAAATTATACTCAGCGCTGAATAAGTGTGAGCACTCACATCTAATGAGAGAGCAGATGGCAGAAATAGAAAAGAGTTACGAACTATTGGTAAGAAGATATGGTGCAAAGATATTAAGCGTCATGAGGATAGTAAGAAAAAGCCCTGACCATCCGTATTCGCAACAAAATGCTGATTTTTCAGTAGATACTATAAAACAGATAATAAAGGAAGGGGAGGCTAACGGCCTCGAGGAGCTAAAATCATTTAAATTTAAAAACCAAGAAATTCAGACTTTGAGTAGCACTGCGAAAGGAGAATGAAAGCTTCGGACAGATAAGTTCTGATCTGATTAGATTAAATTGAATCAAGCCCAAGAAAGTATTTCTTGAACTTTAACTCTGATAGAGTGAGACATTTTATACTATCAAAGTATAGTACTAAAAAGAGATGTCAAATAATATGATGAAATACAGTACAGGCTTATTTAGGACCGATGGAGCGGAAGACGCATGTAATGCATTTAAGATTATTTTTTGTGGGCTTCAATTAACAATAACTTTGGTCACGATTATTGGTTAATAATATTTCTGGGGATGTTTTATAAAATAATGCGGCATACCAAAAATAGTTACCAATTTGCGCACCAAGAACCTAAGATTAGCAAGTACTCCGTTCTCTAGCATTTTTGCAATGCTTATATTCTTGCTAACCTGTTTTCCTGTCTTTCCCGCATTTCCCATCGCTTCTGCAGGGATTGTGACTGGAAATGATTTTAGAAACTATTTATTTGGTACGATGGATGCCGACACAATTTTAGGAAAAGGAGCAAATGACAGATTGCATGGATTGGCCGGTGCTGACATCATCCAGGGGGGTAGTGGAGATGATATCTTGGAAGGTGATCAGGGTAATGACAACTTGAATGGAGATGACGGAAACGATATAATAATTGGCGGCCAAGACGCGGATACGCTATTAGGGGGTAATGGTGATGATATTATAATGGCAAGTTACACAATTAACTCGTCTTCGATCAGAGACTTTGCAAGCGATTCAATTATGTGCGGTCTTGGGAATGATACAGCATACATCAACATTGAAGATAATGATACTGCAAGTGGCGACTGTGAAAACGTAATTTCTACTTCTTCTCTTCCCTATTTGCCACCCTTAAATACTACATCTCTTGAAGCCTCTAATTCTCCTTCTTCTGAATCCAATAATTCTTTTATTATTCTTCAAACTCATCTTCTTCTGAACCGTCTACCCCCATCACTTCCGAATCCCCATCTTCATCTTCATTTGAACTTACACCTGGTCCATTCTTTACTTCTCAGTCGTCCCCAACATCTGATTCATTGTTGCCGATACCAGACATTGGAACTCAATAATGTATCCTCTCTTTGAAATATGTGAGCGACGAAAAGACACGCCCTAGAATTTTGCTAGTCGAAGACGAAGCCGAAATTACATTCGGCTTTCAAAGTCATGGGAAACTTCAGGCTTGGT
>DASWDL010000354.1:0-11371 GCA_036395315.1 Nitrososphaeraceae archaeon | reverse complement strand
AGTTCATGAGCCGAAATCTGGAATATGCTTCAATGACTGATTCTCTCCAGGAAGCTGTCAGGAAGATGACAGAAAATAATGTGAGGATATACATTCTCAGGAACCCTTTTGTCCGATGTAAGAATATGTATAATTGACCTAAATGGCACTATGAGTTTCTTCGGCAATATGCTTCCCTCTTCGAAAAGAATCATATAAAAAAACAAATACGGTTATTGATTCTCCGGGATAGTTTTTCTAAAAGGCATAATAGCCTTGTCGTCCCCAGATATGTATGATTTATCGTAGTGGCGAGATTATGCTGTGTAGAAAGCCCCGTATTGGATAAGGAGGTGCATCTTTTTTGAACGATAAAAATAAAGCTACTGATTCAAATGTAGATTTGTAGTATGGTTAAATAAATTACTTCGTTACTAGTTTGAATATATATAAAAATCAAAGCAATTCGCAAAACAGATACGTCCTAATGAATTACAACTAATTGCATCCTACTCATAGTTTTGGAATAATTTATCAAAAATTGCAACTATCTTCGGGAGGAATATGATATTTCATATTCTTGTCATTAGTTACATTGTTCACTAATTCAATTATCTTTTGCTTTATTACACCATTCTTCCAAGTTGGTAAGGGATCAGAGGTTGCATTATATCATACGAGTTACTATTAGAACATAAATACGTATTCACAGATTATTTCCAAATATCACAAATAGTGTTAATGATATTAACAAAATTGTCATATTTGTAGAAAAGTGTAACGAATATGCATAGTCGATACCATATTTGTCATAGACGTACTTGTAGAAAAAGCCTATGGGTAGCAACATGATGGCAACACCGAAAGTTACTCCCATGGCCATGTGCAAGAACGCCCAAACAACCACTCTTTTTAGATTTGTTCTAAAATAATATTCTTCAAAGTAGTTTACGTGAATAAACGTATAAACAAGAAAGGGTAAGAATGGAAGAATTCCAGTAAATCCTTGGCCAGCGTAAGGACCCAACGCAATATTGTATCCCAGCCATGACAAATTGAGGAAAGGAAATTTAGCGAAAAATCCGTAAATGAAAAATACAAACACCATTAGCGACCCAGCTGTTATTGGCAGATATGCAATTGCTTTAATCCCGGCTTTAAGATCTAGAATTCTTCGATGGGTTTGCTTTACAAACAGGAAAGATGGGGTCATTAGAATTATGTAGATCAATAAGAATATCGTGTTATTCTCTAGCTGAATCATGTGATCTTAACCATTTAACATATCATCATTTTCGTGTAGGTTTAACATATCTATATTTATTGCATCATTAGTAAACTTGATAAAAAATACAATACGTCAGTTGAGCATTAGAATAAACAGTCTGTTATTGTCTGATACTGACATTGTGTTTGTCTCTGAAATATTCCAGTCACTATCTGGAGTAGGTACTTGTAGTAGTTATGTAGGTACGATAACTATAGGACAGTACATAATTGAAACCAACTCCTCGGCATTTGCCAGATCTCGATTATTCAAGTCTCAAATGAGTTAGTAGTTTTAAAGAAATTGCATAAGGTATGGGGTTTGTCTACGTTGCATCTGATCCCCTTATTCGGAGTTCTTATGGGACGGGAGAGTTTTTCCACCATTGCCAAATTTTTTATTGAGAATTACACCCCCGCAAAGTACCTAGTGAGTAGTAAGTTCTTAAGGGTGGAGTAGGTTGGGAAAAAATGGACACATACATTTTATATAATTATATGATCTGAATTGTATCTATGTTTAATATACACTTTACTATAACAAGTAGAATGGACTCTGCCATACTGACTGAGGCTAACATACTAGTTGACATATCATTTTCAAATGGTCTAACTTTCGAATTTCCATTTACCGTGACAGCCGCTACGATATCACCCATTTCCTTAATGACGCCGAATACCGATACGATAACTTTGAAGACATCTTTGACTATACCTGTGTGCGTACTGTTACAGTTACTGTCATCATTTGTCTTCGCAATGTTTTTTGTCTGCAAATGCGGGTATTGCCATTGTCATCGTCGTTGCAGTTAGTTCTGTCAAAATTCCTTTAGACAGTACCACGCACATTAACAGATTCTTTGCAATCATATTCTGTTATCGTCATTTGATACTAGACAAGACATACAACGTTAAGGGCTGGAATTTCCGGTCTTCAAGTGTTCACTCCGTCGGTGATTCTCCAAATCCTCTACAGCATTGAAGGTCTGGTAACATTGATCACACTTGTAAAGAGTATCGACTTTACTTTACTTTTGGCTAATAACGGTTTAGCAGACCTTCCTCTTGGGTTTCTGGTGCATATGTGAAAAGTGTTACAGCCTAAATCCTGTGAGTTAGATATTGATTTTGAATTTCCGCATGCTATTGAAAGATGGAAGCCTGGCTTTGGCCTCATAATTATTTTGTATAATGCCATATTGTTAGTTATAACTATCCATTTAGACCCAAAATCCAGAGATAAATGGGTCTTGGCATGGACAACCCCTATAAAACATTAACATGCGGGACTACTCCAGTCACTAGGAGTATTCCTGTATCGTTCAACATAACAAACGAGCAGCAATTTGTCTCAACCCCTGGATACATATTTCACTATTATGAGTAATACGTTAAATTGTATGCGGGGTACAGGCTCTTAATGGCAGAAATGACCGAAAAGGAGGCCCGGAAATTCCTAATGAAAGGTACGTTCAAAGGGAAGCTGGCCACAGTTGGAAAAGACGGAAATTCTCATGTTGTGCCTATCTGCTTTGTTTTAGAAGATCGACCCTTCAATGGCAAGATTGGTGACATTTACTTACAACTGGTACTGATTCATATAAGGCCCAAAACATTAGGCACAATAACTTGGTGAGCCTTTGCGTTGACGATCAGGAACCACCCTTTTCCTTTGTTTTCCTGAGAGGTAAAGCAAAAATATTTCCATACAAACAAAACGAAAATATAAAGTGGGCAACAAGAATTGCTGCTCGCTATATGGGCAAGAGGAATTCGGTCCGATATGGAAAAACTAACGGAGGGGGAGGAACAATACTTGTTCGGATAAGACCTAAAAAAATAATTGCAGAAAAGGATATAGCAATTTTAAATTAATAATATGAAATTATAAATATTATACTCCCTTCCAGAATGGCCGGAAGGTAACACTACAGGTTGTTGCCTGCATCCTACCAAGCTCCAAACGAACCTAAGTAAAGGAACAGATTAATGAGTGATTTTCAAACTTAAAACCTAGCGCCTAAGGGACTTGGTTATTGCGTGGTATCCTCTTTCTGAGCTAACTATCCGAATACGTTTGGAGTATCTAAAGTATGATGTATTATAGTCGTTTTTTCTTTATTGTTGACAGAATTGTTTCCTGATTCCCTGTCATGCTTTTCCTCAGAATTGGTAGAGTTATCATCAGTGACAACATGAGATTGCTGCTTTATACTGTAATAGTTTAATGCTCCTTTGAAAATCATATTATAACAGGCAGCTATATTTGAAATTGACAATGTTGCATTCTTGTTTGCAACTCTGGCAATGCAATTATAATAACGAGTCAGAGCATGTGCAGGAGCTACTACCGTTACCTGTATTAAAAAAGAAAGTATAAGGGCGATACTAACCGTTGCAAGGATGGTTGAAAGCTTCATTTTCATATTACCTCATCATTTCTTTTGAAGCGAACCTATAATGGTAGAATTGTAGCACTTGAATACCTCTGCCTTGGTCGGTTCTGATTTAAAGTAGGGATCATCGTTCACATTCGCACTAGCTTTAATTTCTTTCTGAATACACTTGTAAAATAAAGGAATTTCTTTATCTAATGTCAGATTGCCACTTTTCAATGGAATTAAGGGGACTGCTTGTCCAAAAGCTATATTTGAAACACCATTTAAGATACTAGAAGATAATAGAATGATAGATAAATAACAAAGAGTTACCATGTTGTTGTTCATTCTTAGTAATGACAATTTTTATTTTAGATTCATATATTTAGATTCATTAGAATTTTTAAAATAAAATCTAACTGAGATAATAATACAAACAAACTTCTAATACAATAATTCAGTATGGTGGTAATTAATTATACTTGCTTAGATTGATGGGATAATAAAGCAAATATACCATCTGCCACATATGGCAATTTTTTCCGATCAATGATATATTTGATCATATTTAAAAAGGAAATTCAGAAAACGACTAATGATATCGGTGAAGAGTGGTTTCATAATCTCGTAATGCGCTTACTCTAATTGGTAATAGCCGGAATCGCAAGAAAATAATTCGCAAAATAAATTATTTTTGAGCCACTTTCCAAGCCGGGTGAATTTCATTCCAGCCCTTTGGTTTGTCTTTAACCCATGCACCCCATACTCGTACGTCATCTCCTCCACTAGGCAGATCGACCTGACTTGACTTTCTATCTTTAGGCACTACCTCAACTATAAGATTGCCATTTGTTTTCTTCTTGTTTCCCTTGTTAAGTAATCCGTTATATTTTTTCTGCACATCTAATTGGAATTTGTAATCGCCATCTTTCATGTGTTTTTTAACGTGGTGTACTATTCCTCGAGCGGACTCACATTTAGAAATTAACTTTAAATCCTTTTTGTTTTCAGCGCCTTTAAGAACGTCGCCACTTCTGCAGTTATTTTTGACTTGTTTTGAAGCGAAAGGATCCTTCACAGCAAAGGCATTCGCTGCCGAGAGAGAAGTCAGCAAAGCGACGCCTAAGACTAAAAATAAAATATACTTAGAACTATAATTCAATGTACCAGTAATTTTGCTTCTAAGTATATCTCAACTTGGACAGACTTAATAATAACAGATGACGAGAAATTTATTCTCAGGACATTAGCCTGTTATTATTATGCTGTGAAATTCAGCGAAAATAAAACTATAATCTGGCTCAGAGCGTTTCCTTACCCCATAACATTTTTTCCTAATCCTTTAATATTTTATGCACTTGTCATTATCGCATATATTCATCGGTGTGCCAGGCGTACTTCATTCCAAATGTACCATTATATATCGGCCCATTGATTTATACTACCATCATGATAACAAAAATGCGAGAACATTCAGAAAGTAGTAAACCAAGCATTACAAAATATGACTAAAACCAGCTAAACCTTAGCTTAGAAAAGGGCAAGCCAGTAAAAATAAAAATTGATTGGAGTGAGATTATTGGATACGACAGTATAAAATCCTTTATTGACCAGACATTGAACCCTGAAACTCAGAGTAAGAAGCGAATTCATGTCCTCCTGCGCCGCCTTTTGTTGGCTATTGCTCTTGTGCCGATGTAGTTTGATTTCACTCGAACCAATTCCAGGTAGATAGATGTTTATTTCAACAATCAGAAAAATGAGAATACTGTAGTGACTTCTCCGTGACTCGAGAGAAATAAATTGTTCCTGTTTAGATATCGTGTTCAGGATTATGGTTTTTTGAACGCTTCCTCATGACTACAAATAGTGCTTTGGGGAGCGGATTGAGTGTTCCTTGGTATACTGCTTCCTTGATCGAGGCGATTGAAAACTTTCGACCGAAAATCTTCTTTATGTCTGCTTCTGAGAACTTGTACGGTCCTTCTTCTCTTTGCTCTTTCGTGCTGAAGCATTTCAAGAATAGGAATCCGTTCTTATCCAAAATTCGTTTTATTTCCCCTACGTACGTTGACCTCATTTCAGGTGGCATTACGTGAAAGCAGCCTCGATCAAAAATATAATTAAACTCATCGTTCGCAAATTTAGAATCTAGTATATCATCTACTACAAATCTGATATTGCTGAAATCCTTCACGTAAGTTTTCTTTGCCCTTTGAATAGCAGCTGATGATATATCTGACCCAGTTACACTAAGACCTCTTCTACAAAGTTGTACTGCTTGCGTTGCTGGACCGGTACCAAGATCAAGAATCATTCCTGTTCGGATCCTCCTTTTCTCCAATTCTTCTTCTAAATCAGCATCTAAATTCTCATTAAACCATGGCATCTTTTGCACCTTCTGATTTTTATACAAGGTATCCCAGTCTGGGAAATTTCTGGCAGAATCTTCTTGTATCATATCTCTATAGATAGAATAAGGTTAGACTAGAAGATCGCTATCCTATGCTATATTAGACTATTGGTTCTTCATCAATAGTCCGTTCAGCGTTTAAATCTGGCCGCACAGATGCACCCTCTCCGCCAAGACCGATCCAAAAGAAAATGCAATGGCAGAATCAAGTTAATAATTTTGAAACTGGGTCATATAGGTCATATAGGTCAGATAGAAAATGGATAATACGTTTAAGTCATCATATAATGATATGACTGCCGCGGTTGGCTTTTATCATTTTCCATGGAAAAAGTTGTAGTATGGATTATGATGACATCTATCACTTAACCTTATTAGATTCAACACTCTGATGGACCCGTGTTAGAAGCAAGGAGCCCGCCAGCATAAGTTGACTTGAGTGTAAAATATGTCTTGGATAAAAGAAGGCAACCATGTCTAGATTTAATGGTCTTACTATGTCATCCGTACTGGAAAGAAATTGTCAGAGTTCTAGATCACTATGCTTATTAGAATCTACAGTACATCTATAACAATGTTCAGAAAAAATGTGTTGGAAGAAACTGCTATAAAGTTAGCTGCAATAGCCCTGATACTGACTTCAGGTATCACGCTACTAATGCCATCCATCATAAAAGCTTCCGCCCAGCCAACGGTCACAGAGGTTAGTGCACCAGGAATAAAGCCAAATGAGTACTACCTCTTTACCCAAGAACTAAATGCTGAAGAAGAGAAACTCGGTGTACCGGTCGCAGTGTTCACTCTAACAAACATCATAGTCCATAAGGGAGACACTGTTACTATTCACTTCATCAATACTGCAGATGAGAAGACTGATAGACACACATTTACCATGCAATCACCATACAAAATGAATCATGATATGGCTGGTGGAGAAAATACAACATTTACTTTCAAAGCCGATACGGTCGGGGGCTTTACCTATTACTGTACATACGATCTACCAAGTATGATAGGGCACTTAGAAGTACTGCCATAGAATTGATTTGAAGGTACATTAACTCTTCTAAATTTTTTTATTTTTATGTTGATAATAAGATGTATTCAGCAGCCTTTGTGTAGTCTTAAAAAATCGATGGGCCAATGAGAACTCATGACGGAGCCCCGGCCCACCGAGATGTTCGCGAAAGATTGTTGTGATAAGTTAATGCACCTCAGAATATTAAAGACTTGAGAAAAATTATTCCGAATTTAGATTCAGAAAATTACGGTATAAACTGGTGGGCCAGTTTGTTAGCAATGATACTCCACTGGGCTCACCGATTCTTATGCCTCGCAGGTTATTGCAGCGGCTCTAGTGTTAATGTCCTTTAATAGACAACAAAATACAAAAGTCTTGGAATCAAAAAATGTTGAGTTTAATCGTCCAAGTCAAGTAATTTCGTGCTATTACCATTCTAAGAATGTTGTTTACGGTTCATCTATTAAGTTTCCGTTGGACTAGGTAGTTTACAGAAGCCAAAGGTAAGATAAATAGTATTCATAATGTCAATGGCTAAATAACTTAGAACCATATAATTGATTAGCGTACTTCATGAGACGCTTTTGGTGGACCAGAGCGTTATCCAACCTTTGGATGCTTTGGTCCGTCAGATATTTATCTTATCTAGTAATCTTAATCTAATTCTCGGCCCGTATCTGGTCTGAGCGCTTCCTTACATGAAACTTCACCACACACAGAACCCTTTTCAATTGACTCCTCTAGCGCTTCTTTAGGAGGTTTATTCTCATTTTACTGAGTAATATTCATAAGAACATTATTCTAATTTATCCATGGGATTTCGTTATGATGAGTGATTGTTTTGGGTAGCGTTTCTTAGGGAGGGGGGAACCAGTAACAGCGACTCATTTGTAATGACGGGCTTGGGGGTCAAACCAAATTCCTTTCTTAACGATGCTTGCTGGCTGACAAGTAACTCCGCTGAAAATTTTGGACCAACATGGCCAAAGGACACGTAAGCAATGATTATACCTGTGAGCGATAGCCCCATGACAAGAAGACCCAAAGCAACACCCCGCATATGCGGGGAATAGGACGACGGTTTGTCTTGGTGTTTAGACATCGCATTATATTTCGTATGTCTTCATAAAAGTATTACGACTAAGCGCATCAAAGAGCCCCTAGACTGGACCTTAGAAGCGGCGTACTTCATCCCTCCGCCCAAGGGAAAAAAGATGAGTCTTTTTGAAGACAATATGTATCGGTTAGACTATTCCGGATAAATAAACTTTAAAATACTGTATTCATAACGTCAACGGTTAAACTCCTGTTGTTCCCTACATAGATATTATCTTCTGTTGATGTTCATTCCGACTGTAAAGTCATTTGACCAACTAATAACGAAAAAAAATTATATCAGCGATCCGGAATGAACAATCAAAATTTAAAAGACTAGACTATGAATAATCCTACAAATAACCCGGCTGAAAATTTCAGGAAATTGATATATTTTAACTGTCATTTAATCATAAAGTTGAAACCAGATATTGTTTAGTTGGTCTCGATTTCGTTTATAGGAAATGTGATTATCGGAATCCTACTTGTCTTCATAAACGCAAAAGCCAAACGAGCAAATAAGAAATAGAGTTACTACTAGGAAATCATTAAATCCAATAGTTATTGAGTACTATATGGAGGCGTAATGTTTGAATGGATAGTATCTTTTATTGCAATTTTCGGGCTCTTATACAGGTGGACCGACCAAAGTTTAGGTGACTATGAGGAGGGACTAAGAAACTACGACCGTGCAATTTCTCTAAACAAAAGATGCGACCGACAATGACTTCGGAACTTCCATACTCTAGATGGTCGTAACTAGCGTACTCGTTATTATCATTCATGATAACTATGAAGTTGGAATAGTTCAGTAAGATATATCAGTCCCATTTGGCGCAAGTAAGTCCGCTGCATTTTTGAGCTTCCTAACATGTGCGGGTGAAGATGACCTGTCGATTCCGATTATTTGAGGGGACTGTTGAATATAGGAAAAAGCGATTAATACTATTTATGATCTAATTATTATGTGCTGTCTGCTATTGTTTTAATTAACTGTCATTTTCCTTTTGAAAAAGAGATATTGGAGAAGCTACAAAGCTTAACAGAGATAAGAAATATTTACAGAACCCAAGGTATCTACGATTTGATCGTGAAAATAACATCTCCTTCAGAAGAAAAGTTCAAAGGAACGATGACTGAAATAGGTAATTTACATAGAGTAAATTCAACGGTTGCCTTAATAATTAAAAAGGAGGTACTTTATAATAGCGTAACCGAAGGAGATCCATCTAAATTTGCTTGAGGTACTAAACTAGTTTATTTTAGGAACATCAATCATAATTGCCGTTCAATTATTAAAATTTGTCTTGATAATCATATTAGATAAGTTAGCTTACTGTCCAAGCATTTTTAACAACTCTATCAACGGCTTGTTAAAAATCAACTACGATGTCGTTACCATCTATCCTATCAGTAATACATGTTGGTGGAGGCAAGAAAATAACGGCTTTACAGCATCGTTGAAAAATAAAAGGTGGATAAGTTTATGATGATTTTATTAATTTTTTAACCTTATCTTGGATCTTAGAAATCTCTTTCATTCCAAGTTTCTTCCGTATAACCATGTACCTTCATGCCGTGTTCTTTTGCATTTTTTAATAGACGGAGTAACTTATTGATGATCTTAAATCCGAACAATCTAAAAATCGGTGAGCCAAGGCTATGGGCTAGCTGGGTCATCGATAATTGAGGTAAGAACATATCGGCGTAAATTATTAAACAATTTTAAATCTCTGTGGGGCCTGTCGTCATGAATGAAAAACACTTGTTTACTATTGATGGTAATAAGCCATCTTGTTGGTCCTTTCTTCACAACTAATACTTTCATTAATTATGATATTGCGAATTCATTATCAAAATCTAGTACCGCTACGTTTTCCTGGATGTTAAAAGAATAATTATGCTATATACTTGCCGATTCATGTGGCTGTTAGATTTATTTATCTATAACGTTAGGATATTGTTGACATAATATGTGGGAAAGGCGTAATCACAACCTTAACTGTTGGGATCAAACGGATTGAGTGCATATATGAATATTTGCGCAGATGCAATGGAATTCTACGCAAATTTTGCAAATATATTCATAGACGTATGGATAGATTTCATGAGAACCGTTTTTGAGTCTAAGAATTGGTACGCTTCACAAGTGTTGGAAAAAGAATGGCTGTCTAAAAGTCGCGAAATTTTTGCGTCTAGATTAAAAGACGAAAATTTCGTCAATTCACTTTCTACTGCCGTTGAATGCTATTCAAAATTAGCACGAACCACAGCTATGGGTCAGTTTTACCAAAATATATCCAATTTAACTTCCTTTTGGAACAACTTCTTTATTGAACCTATCAGAGATACGCTCTGCAGAACCCCTTCTCACAAAATTCATTCTGAAGGAAAATTTGTGTTATTTCACTACAATCATATGAAAAAAGAAAAGAAAAGTAAAGTACCTGTCTTAATTGTATATGCTTTTATAAATAGACACTATATATTAGACTTGTTACCTGAAGTCAGTATAGTACGAAGTTTACTTGCTAAGGGATTAGACCTATTTGCCGCAGACTGGGGTACTCCAAGTCCTTATGACAAGAACTTGACATTGGATTATTATGTAAACAATTATCTGGACAAGTCTGTAGATAAAATAAGAGAGCATACGGGCTTCGATAAGGTTTCAATATTTGGGTACTGCTGGGGCGGGAATCTTGCTCTCATGTATACGGCGCAACATCCGGAGAAAGTTAAGAATGTCATTACTCTAGCCACACCTGGCGATTTTGATCTTGATGATGGTCTGCTTAGCGTTTGGACCAAGAAGCTAAATGTCGATTCTCTTGTAGATACGTTTGGTAACGTGCCCGGTACATTCCTAAATGCTGCATTTGCACTTAGGAGTCCTATAGATTACCTTCATAAATACCCCCATTTTTTCGAGAAACCAAGAAGTATAGAATCTATCCTCGAATTCTTTGCAACAGAAATATGGTTGTACGATAGTCCGCCAGTAATAGGAGAAATATATAGACAGTTTGTTAAAGACTGCTATCAAGAAAACCTGCTCATAAAGAATCAGATGAAAATTGGAAAGGAAATGGTAGTAAATTTAAGTTCTATAACAGTACCATACTTGAATATATTGGCAAAGAAGGATGACTTGGTAGCACCCAGCTCCAGCATCGCCCTTAATGATGCTGTTGGAAGTAGCGACAAAACGCTGATTCA
>DASWDL010000353.1:0-4810 GCA_036395315.1 Nitrososphaeraceae archaeon | reverse complement strand
TCAAAAGAACTGATATTTCATTTTGGTAAGCCTTGAGCGAGGAATTTAGACCTATGAAAACCCTGTGAAATCATATTTGAAAGATATTTACGACATAATCCAATCATCATTCCTTGTGCCGGAACGTACCGCTGCAAAAGCTTCCTTTGCTGACATAGAAGCTGCAGTTACTTTTGAAAAAGCTGATGTTGTAATCATAGGAATTCCATTAGATGTAACAACTTCTTTTGGAAAAGGCACTTCAAGGGGACCAGAATCAATTAGAGCAGCTTCTGCCTTTCAAATAGAGACCTTAATTTATGATGAAAATGTCGATATTAAAAATGTCATCAACCTTATCGATATTGGTGACATGATATTTCCTACGACGCCCACCGGTCTGGATAACGTACAGTTCATTTTGAAATATCTAGATGAACACTTGACTCAATTTGTAAATCAACTTTCAATGTCCAATAAAATACCTGTTACTCTCGGTGGGGAGCATACAGTATCATATTTTTGTTTTAAAGGCGTCCATGATAAGGGACCAGTGCTAATTCATTTTGATGCTCACCGAGACTTAAAATCTGAATACAAAGGACACAAGTTGTGTCATACAACCCCCTTTTTCAGATTGATCGACGAGGGATTTTTGAAAGGCAGGGATCTTGTACAGATCGGAATAAGACAAGCAGATGAACAAGAAGAGTCTTACGCAGAATCAAATGGAGTAATTACGTTTGATGCATGGACAGTAAAAAACAATTTAGATGACGTTATTGGAAGGCTATCAAAGATAACCAAAGACCGAAAAATATACATCACATTTGACATAGATGTTTATGATATACAATATGTCCCTTGTACAGGAACACCGGAGCCTTTCGGTCTGGACCCCTTCGAGATAATTAGGATCATTAAGGGAATAAACAGCTCAGCTGATTTAGTAGGACTGGATATTGTGGAAGTTTCATTAAGGAATAAAGATTACCGTGAAGGTACATTAGCTACTCATACGCTACTGCGAATCTTGAACCGAGAATATATCAGGACAAAACGCTCGAACCTATGAAGATGTTACTAAACAGAGTTGTTCCAGGTAAACTGAAACTACTCAAGTCCACCGAGCCCTTTCATTCTCCCTATCTTGCTTTGTAGCCTTTTTCCACTCTTTATAATGCTGTCTACAGAGATAAGTTCTCTTAATCGATGTGTCTATGCCGAGATCAACTGCCATGGCAGCCTTGTTGCTACTTATGGACCTTTCTGCAGGATTGTCACAACCTTGAGCACTACATGATACACCCTTCTCAACCCTTCCCATCTGTATTGATTACTTCTAGGGTGATGTATAAAAGGATGATCCGCAACTTCAAGATGATTTATCGAGTAAGTAAATAATTGATTAGTTGGCTTGATCAGGTCTGCGATTAAATGGCCTGTAGTTATAATCTCCGAATCATATCATCATTGTAGGATTAATAAGTTTTGATGCTGGATTGAAGTAACATAACAGGAACAGAGTACTTTTGTATAAGTTACTGTTTAATAGTATAGTAATCGTGGATGAATTTTGCAAACAGACAAGCATATGCAAAACTATATCTTAGGACGTTCTGAAAGACGAACAGGCAGATTTAATGGTAAATAAGGTCTTTCCGTCAGTAATGAAGTGATTCTCTTAATTAACTCCTCAATCGAGATATTATATTGATTTCTGGCCTCTCGATCTCGCACGACAACTTGATCAGAATCAACCTCATTATCCCCTATAACAAGAGTATAATAAATCCATTCAGTCTCTGAATCCCTAATTTTCTTTCCCACTGACTCTTCTCTATCATCTATATCAGCCCTAATCCTACAGCTATTAAATTTATTTAGCATTTTTTCACAGAATTCAACATGTTTATTAGATACGGGAATCATTCGCACTTGTGTATGAGTGAGCCACAATGGCAAAGACGGTACCACGCCTGATCTCGAATTGATAGCAGCTTTTTCTAAAAGGACATAAATAACTCTCTCTACAGCACCACTTGGAGAATTATGTAGTACTATAGGAAACTTTCTCGCGTTATTTTCATCTACATATTGAATATTGTATCGTTGTCCATTCTCAACATCAATTTGATCGGTGGAAAGTGCGGCCGCTTTTCGTAAACTATCTATGAAATTGAATTCCCATTTTAGTATAAAGTAAAAGAAACGTTCTTCCCACATTTCAATAAGCACTGGTTTCTTGAATTTACTAACTAGTAGATGAATGAAGTTTCTATTTTCTTCGTAAAACTGTCGAGTGAACCGCACGGCCATTTCAATATCTTTATCAGAAGAGATTCCCAATTCATTTATAACCTGTAGGGAAAGTTGGAGCCTTTTCAAGAGCTCTTGTTTAGCTTGTTCTAAATCTTTGCAAAATGCATGACAATCTGGCATACTGAATGCTCTGAGTCGTCGCAATCCTACCAATTCCCCAGTTTTCTCTCTTCTGAAAGAATATTTTGTTAGTTCATACAGCCTTAGCGGCAAATTCTTGTACGAAATTTGAAAATCCCTTGCCATTAGGAATTGACCAAAACAAGCAGCAAATCTCAAAAAAAGTTGCTTATTGTCAGATACAAGGTTATATTGTCTAGCAGGGAATCTATTGAAGTAGCTACGTAGGGCCGGATGTTGTGAATCATACATGATTGGCGTTTCTACTTCTATTCCTCCATATTCTGAAATCCTGCTACTAACGTGGGCTTCAATGAGTGACTTCATCAATCTTCCTTTAGGGTAGAATCTCATGTTACCACTGTCTGACGCTGGTTCATAGTCTGCAATTCCTAATTTTTTCATGAGTCTAACATGCGGTGGAGTTTCATCTACAATTCTAGATTTTGAAACTTCATAATCAGCTAGTATCTTTAAGTTATTACTCCTCTTACCGAAGTCATACTCTTCGAGAGGGATTAGATCTCGAGATCCATCGAGGATATGCCAAGAAGATTCCTGTCGCTTTTCAGCTTTCAGAGCATTTGATAAAGAGTTCTCAGATTTCTGGACGCCTGATTCCTTTTCTCTAGAAATAATTTTACTGTTTTCCGCAAGTGGATGTCCTTTAACCCTTATACTAAATGATTTTGTCCAACCAAAAGGCGCTCTTGCAACTGTGGAAAATTCTTTACTCACCGACATTTCTAAAGCTAAAAGTAGCTCCAAGGCACGTTGGGGCAAAGCCAGATTGGGGCTAAGATGAGCATATGGATAAATTAATATTCTTACCCCTTTCACGAGATTTGCGTATTTCTTTATGTCTTCAGCTGCAGCTGAGACCGTACTCTCATCATCATCACTTTCAACTGCTGCGAGTACAACTATCACATCTTCCATCCGCTTTTTCTCAATAGATATTCCTTCTTCGGCTAAGCTGATCTCTTTGGAAATCGGTTCATATTCAACAAAATCCGAATGGAGCAAAAGAAGACGCATAGTGGTTCAGTCACCTATCTTGGGTGGACAAATAAAATACTTTTGCACAAAATTACAGCGCAAGCAAAAAATTGTATAAAATTTCAATTACTTAGTAATTTGATCTTATATCAATGTATCGAGACTCGGGGGTAAGCTTTAGACTAGTATACGGGTACTTAGAGGTATCAAGGCTACCTGTCATGTTTTGTTCAAATAGAGAAAGACTTGTTGTTCCGTTCAAGGCCAGGGATAGTCTCTCGCGAGAGCGAGAACTCCCATTTAAGATATTTATGAATCCCTTATCAATAATCATGATATATTTGTCTGTCTTGAAAGGGGCATTGCTGTAATAACTACTGCCTTGAAAAGCCTTGTTGAATATGAATTCTGGTACCCAAAAATATTCTGGATTACCGCTTAAAGTAATCTTTTCAGTTCCAGAATTTGGAATCGAAGTATTTGAGTTATTAGCTTGAGCTGCAGTTCTCAACTCTGGTAGCTTTTGGATCACAAAAGCTAAAGCTCGGTAATAACTCGAGTTCATATCTATTGATACGAGCATGCTTAAACTGATTAATCCAAATAGGCCAATAGCTGATATTCTTATGAACGGTAACACATTTCTCATTCTTACATTTAAATTGCTGTTTCCAATTTCCATAATCAAACGGCCTCCAGCTATGCAAAGAGGAGGAAGGAGTGAAATTAGGTGAAAAGACGAGACATAGCCAATTAATTGAAGAAATATCAAAATTGGGAATATCCAGATCATAATGAAATAGTCACGCTTGAAAACTGAGTAAATAACTCCGCCAAATCCAATAATAAACAATATTGGGTCAACTTGAAAGAATGTGTTTAGCGTATTTATCAGTGGTCGACTCTCCCTGTTTGTTTGATATAAAACTCCACTGACCCAATCCTTCCAGTCACCGACGGTGAGTGCATGGATGGGCCACAACGCGGGAATTAACATTACTGGGATTAGCCAAAGGAGTACGTATCTTAAACGCCTGTAGTTAAAGTACGTAAGCGAAGCAACAATAGGAATTGTTGTGAATGCTGGAATCTTTGTGAATATCGCAAAGCCCATGAAAATTCCAGACATTATAATTGATGTTCGCCTAAAGTGCTTCATGTCAGCTGAATAAATAACCAACAAAATTGAAGTCAATATAAAGGGTAGTTGGATTGATTCTAGTAATACTCTTCTCGTCATCCAAGTGAATGGCATCACTGCGAAGAGGATTGACGCCGCTAAGGCTACTTTATCTCCATACCGCCGTTGGGATATCTTATAAATTAAGAAGGTGTCGGCTATGGCCAAAATCCCCATAATCAATCTTGGAATTGTAAAAATCTCTTGAAC
>DASWDL010000352.1:0-1547 GCA_036395315.1 Nitrososphaeraceae archaeon | reverse complement strand
GACAGGGCCAAGAAACTGTACGATGTAATGGTGTGGTCCCTTAGTCATTTTTCTAGTATGGTCAAACCAGGGTGTTCTAATACTGAACCTTTTTCTGTGAATCTGGGCTTTGACGTATCTATAGTTTTATCCTTTAAATTAATTGAGTTAAGGTATGACATGTCCTCAACAGGAAATTTTCTTTTGATTTCCTCTACTTGATTAGGCTCAGCTTCTCCTACTACAAATGCATCGTAAGAGGCTTGTATCTTAAGCAGATTTGCTAATTCATTTTGTCTTTCCTTTGGGACAAATACCTTTATTTTTGCCATAAATGGGCTGAGGAGAACAAATTAATAAACTTGATCAAGAGAATGGCCGCACACCTAAAGATCCTGCTTTTGTCAAGCAATCTGAAGAATTTGCAATTACAAAATTTAAAGAATGGATAATGGGATAATAGAACAGATTACGTGATTCAGTTTTGATGTTGCTGTAAGAAAAACCATTATCGGATAATGTCTGGGAAGAAAATATAATTGAAGTCTGTAGTGGCAGTGTCATGGGGAATTGCTTTACAGTGGACATCAACCCCGATACAGAACCCGACCTCGTAGTTGATGGACAGAAACTTGATGGTATCCCGAATAGCAAATTCAGTAGATGGAGATGTGATCCTCCTTACAATACTAGAACAGCAAAAGAGATGTATGGCACGGATTTACCTCGCACTATAGAATTACTCAAAGCAGGTGCAAGAGTATGTAAGGTAGATTCTCTGATGTTCTTATTGCTAGGACCGCAAAACTATCAGTGGCATCCTAATGGTATAAAGAGGATTGGATGCGTTCCGATTACCGTTGTTCCTAATAATGAGATTAGATGTTTAAATATCTTCCACAAATATGCAGATAGCCATTAATATTTTTGAGTTAATATGAGTATTTTTTGACACAATAAGTTAATGGGTTGAAATCAAAACTATGGACTTGTTACCTTAGTTATCCAATAAGTGAGCCAGTTCACACCATGTAAGACATATATTTTGATTGACGCAGTTATTCGGGCATGAATGCAGTTCGTATCCATAAATTCGGCAGTGGACCTCAGGATCTTGTATATGAAGAAGATGTAATGCAACCACATCCCGAAGAAGGAGAAGTTTTGGTTAAAGTCTATGCAACAGGCGTTACACGAAATGAAATAGTTTGGATCTGGTCTAATCCTGATATTCCTCTTCCTATAATTTTGGGCCATGAACTTTCAGGCATTGTAGAAGAGGTTGGTCCTAAAGTAACCAATCAGAGGGTAGGTGAGGCTGTATATGGACTAACCGACACTTTATCAGTCACACGTGATGGTGCAGAAGCAGACTATGTTATCGCGATAGATTCAGAGATTGCACCAAAACCACAGTCTATTGATCATGAATATGCTGCGGGTGTTCCAATGGCTGGGCTTACAGCATGGCAGGCACTTTTCGACCATGCACATCTGTCATCAAAAGATACGATACTCATTCATGGAGCAGCCGGTGGCGTGGGTAGCTTTGCAGTACAACTTGCTCG
>DASWDL010000351.1:0-2284 GCA_036395315.1 Nitrososphaeraceae archaeon | reverse complement strand
ATGATTATTCCATACCACAGTTATGCCAGAACCAAAAACAGCTAATTCTGCATTAAAGGAACTAGTATCATTTTTACTTAGCTTTATAATGGAATCAAACTGCAGTGGACCGGCGTCTTATCGAAGATCTTATTTTGCATCAACAAGAGAATCCGAATATAGAATATATGTATAAAATTGAAGCCTTTACGAAGAGAGGTACGAATGTGAATAAAATCAAAAAGACAATCCTGGATAAAACAGGTATGGTCCCGGAAGTTTATGATGATGGTACACATTATGTTGTTAATCAAAAACTAACTTTAGAAACGCTCAGAGAAATTTCACAGTGTGACCAATATATTTTAGAAATTATAGGTGAATACATTGGCAATGTAGGTTTGAAAGAGTCCGAGCACAAGTATGAGTAATTGTTATGCTCCTATTACTGTAATCTCATTATCTTGGATACTTAAACTTAAACTAAAGTTTGGAAACATTCTGTAACAAGATTAATTTAATATTTCAAACACTCTTGCTTGGCAGTGTTGCTCAAGGAAGTAGTTATTCAAGATATGGAAAACTAGAATAATATAGCTCTCAGATGGTCAAATGTAAAAGCTGTGGAGAAGCTCATCCTTCTGGCATTCAGATGGACCAAGCCTCCTTTCAGACTACAACACTTTCGAACAACAGCGAAAATTGTTCTAAATGTGGTGCTGTATCTACCTACAATAAGGAAGATTACTTCTTCCAATAATTTTTTTCGATTTCTCTACTTATGATGCCTATTAGGATTATAATTCTAAATTCTTTAACTCTTCGTTTTCATAGTTGTTTGAGCCATACATAAGGTCAGTAAAAGCATCAGACATATGTTGTAGACTTTCAATTGTCATATCCGAATATTCTGAATATTTTCCTCCAGACAATAGTTGTTTAAAGCCGATAGAGGTGTATCCAAGTTGATTAGCTCGATACAATATTACTGCTGCTCTGCGGTAATCTGATGGATGAAGATGCAGTTTATTATGAATACCTCTATCCAAATATTCTTTGAGTTTAGCACCCTGACTTTCGCTTAATTCTTTCTCAAGTTCCATTAGAAAAGTAACTTGTATTAGGTATTTTATGTTTCGTGAATAACTGGCATTATGAATGAGATGGAGTATAATATTAGATGATGAAATCTAGCTATTGAGATTAGACAACCCAAAAAGTCAAAATCTTACTAGATAGTCAAGCTGCATAAAACCTAGTTCTTTCATTTTGTCTTCAAAGTCCTCTCTTTTAAGACATCTTCTACAGACAGGACCTTTAGTTGAAGGTAAAGCCCTTTTCCTATGGCATATTACACATTCAACATAGTGTTTTCCCTTCATAGAACCATTAGCCATCAACCCTAGTTCCTGAATTGATTTCCACACCGAATACAATGACTTGCAGTAGCCTTATTTACAGCTCCACAATTTGGATTTGGACATATTTTTTCTTCCTCTATATGTCTCTTTTCAGCTTCCATCCTTATCTATTCCTGAGTAGTATAATAGATATAGATTGGTGTTAAGCAATCTTAAAATTGATAAGAAACGCGTGCTTGTCGAGGTCTACTAAAATTATTTTAGAGATATTGTTGAATTATTAGTTCTAATTACCACCAGTTTATCAGTTCCAGACTCTGCTCCCCATACTTCGCCGCTCTGGCCAAGTAGTTGGCGCACATTTGCCCCAGGACTTGGCAAGGAGAAAACTTCAAACTTCTGTTGCGATGGATTAAAGCGAACTAGAGAATTTGAACCAAAATCGCTCAACCATACGAAATCCTTGTCGTCTACAAAAATTGCATACGGCTGTGGATTATTTCCTGGAAGTTGCCATTCTTTCCATGTATTAGTAAATGGATCATACAGACCCAACTTTCCTGCATTCCATTCACTGAACCAAACTCGGTCTTGAGAATCAGACCAAACCCGGCGTGCTCCCTGGTCCTGCGTTGGTGGTTGTAATACAGTAGTGTTACCAGTGTCTAAATTGATACGAGCAATATACCCGCCAGCCAGCGAAGCAAAGTAAACCGAACCTTCGGGGGTTGTCGAGATACCATAAGGTCCTACTCCGCGAGGCGCATTGAAAACCTCCATCTTTCCAGAGGGTGGGTCCAAGCGGCCATAAATCCCGCTCTGACCGGTAAACCATAGAATACCCTTAGAGTCAAATGTAGCGGTATTCAACTCCTATGAATCAAACAAATCTATCATCGAATATAGCGATCAACAAACAATTAGTTCGCAACTTTGCAGAAGAT
>DASWDL010000350.1:0-8212 GCA_036395315.1 Nitrososphaeraceae archaeon | reverse complement strand
TAAAACAGTGAAGTTGAAATGCGCCGAGGCAGATTCGTAGCCTTCAATTTCTGCATTCAAGTTGACAAGATAAGTTCCTACCTGAGAGTCCTTAGAGATGATCCAGATATACTCAACATCACCATCCAAATTGGAGAGCTTTTGAGGAAGTTTTAAGTAAGCAACGTTTGATGGACTCAAAATAATTCCAGTGACTTTTGCCCCTGGAACGATTTCTCCGGATTTCTTATTTATTATTTTGATTTTAATCGCTACTTCGGCGCCAAGAGGAATGTTAGCAGGCTTATCAACTATATAGATAACAAGCGATTTAGACTCTAACTCTTCAGGCGTTTGCCGTCTGCTCATTAACTCCAACAATCGAGTGCTAAATCTAATAAGAGTCTGTACCAATTCGGGTGTAATGAAACCGACTGTAAAGCTTGCGACTGCAAGAATGAAAATTCCAGTTTGGCCTCCTATCCTACTATTTTCTCCTTGAATCCCAGCCTGGGCAAGTAAAAACCATACCACGATGGTAAGAACTGGAGCCAAGAAAAGTAAAGCCAAGTCCTTTATCGTGTGATAGAAATAGAACTTGTGCTTTTCTCTATACATTTCATCACGTCTCAAGGAGACAAGTAGCTGTTTTCGAATTATAGCTACTTTCACTGCTTCGTCGTCATATTCGCCTTTTTCGTCCAGTCCTATTTCCTTTCTCAACGCAGGATTAATTTTGACAGCTTTTATCTCATGATCCATATACCTAGTAAAGCGTTTTGTGAACCAGTTTGCAATTTGTTTTGGGACGGAGAGCTCCCTAAACTCAAACATAGAATCTGGCATACGTTCAACTTCATTTTCTATCCTCTTGAATTCTTTTAAAATTTGGTTTCTCCTGTTGGTGGCAATTTCGTAAAGAAATCTAAGATAGCCGCCGATTAATCCAAAGACAACAACATAGACTGGGATTGCTATTCCATCCTGATAATTATTACGCTGATTTCCGCCCACATTTACAATCCATTGTGCACTGCTTTGCGGCAAGCCAAAGATGTTAGAACTAACTCTTCCTTGTCCGTCAACAGGATGCTGGAGTACCAAACCAATCGGGGAATTGGGACCCAAATCTATATCAGCAAAGAAAATAGTAAGTAAGACAGAAAGGACTATCCCAGAGAAGAGAACAAAATTGGCGACTTCAATGAGGCGGATATTTCTGACACCTATAGAATGTATTGCTGCAAGACTCCCGATGCACAGGATTCCGCCTATAATTGAGTAAAATGCCCACATATCCCAGTAACTGACAGTTTCGAAAGAAGTCCAGCTGGATTCATTTGTATTATCCAGGCTCACATTTACAATATACTTCCCTAGTTGCAGAGTATTTTGTATATCCGCTCTATAGGTACCGTTTACTGGAAATAATGATGTTTTATAAACGACATCATTATTGCTATTTCGTAATTCAATAATCATCTTTCCAGTCCAAGGATTCGTGCTATTAGAATAAGCCTTCCCAAAAATATGAACAATTTCGCCTATGCCAAAACGCACCTTATCTACGTCGACAGTTATGGAGGCGGAGGATGCTGTCTGTGTGTCACCAGCCGGAGCTATATTAGATGTAGAATCAACAGCGGCATCTACATTACGGGCCGTAAATCCAGAGGCACCGGCCAATATCATCGAAAAAAAGATCCCCAGTAGAGCCAGAGAAAATACCATTTTCAATTGGGATGCTTTTAATGAGTACAATAAGGATGTTATTATTATTATTGTTTTAATGCGTCTACTTAACTGGGGCTATCCTAATTCATTATTATATTATTTAGCCTACGTACATGCATAATGTTCTATGTTTGGGAACATATTGACTTTGTATCCATTCTGGAACATCTCCTGCCGACACACAAGCCGATATCGGATATTAGATGGAGTAGTATTGTATCCAGTATCAAATTATAAATAAGTTTCCAAAATTAGTAAAAACCGCCGGAGATAAGCAACGGTTTAACCCGCAGACAGAGTGTTATTGGATATCCTATCTAGCATCGCCTTTGTTAAGGCCAGACCCTCTTTTTCTCGAGCCGTCAGTTTATAATTTGGATCGTCAATTTTATTCTGTAGATCCTGCTCACTGTATTCATAATCTTCTAGTTTATCTAGTAGCCAGGTTTTCAATGCCTGGACTATTTCAAAATATTCGTCTTTCAACTAGAATGCTAATACTTTGCGGTATTAAAGAATTTGATTCTTTACGAGCAAGACATTGCTAGATTCCACGAAAACCCTAGCCCATCCGCCAACGCACATAACTAATATAAGACAGAATAGTGAAGACTTGAGTAGGTGGGCCAGTTTATTATGCCTTGGCGAAGCTTGGCCTAAAATTACATTTTTAATTTTTCACTATCTAGCCAGATTTGAGCATCATTATGAAATGACAATAATACCCGATATCCAAAGCCTCCTCCATATCTCCTTCTGCTGCATCCCATAATTTTTCCGCTGGTTATCTGTGCATGGAATCAATTTTTTTATTTTCTGGAACCCTAGGAACCAATTCCCTATTAACAAATTCCTGGAAGGCAGGATCAAACCATTTTTCCATTTCAATAGTACTTTGCCATATTTCCATTATTGCTCCTTGCTGGAACGCACTCTTTACCCATCGCAACCAACCGATCCACTCATTGTCGTTGAGCACTTTTCTTTGCCGCATGTGAAAAACGTGCGAGAACGTAAACAAAATATCATACGAGTATGCAATTTCAGGTGAATTTGCATCAATCTTGCTTACCACCTTTATCAGTTGGGGTCGCTCAATTAATATCTCGTGCAGTGCATGCATCCTTTGAGCCAAATCGTTCAGGACCTTTGTTTCGATATCTACCGATAAACTTTGTGTTTGTTTCCTCGAGAAGTGTAGAATTACAAACAACGTACCAATAATTCCAATTGCTTCTCCCATGCTGAAATATTCAGCTAAACCAATTTCAGTCATTAACCTGATCTGTAAATTTATGTTGATAAGGATTCACTACCAAAGGTTAACGTCGTTCATAAGTAAGCATTTAGGCAATACCGTATAAACTCGAAGAATATGAAATGAATTAAGTGCTATGTAATTATAACCAAAATAAAACATCTCGTCTCTCCTACATTTTTCACGTTTCTGTTTTTTCCATTATTATGATTTCTCGAATGTAATATCTTGCTTATTCCTAATTTTTTGCAGTTGCTTGTAATGATGAAATAAAGTTGACATAATGATTGGATGAAATATCGCAGGCCTGTATATCATTGGAATAGCATGTTTTATAACTGATAAAACTTTCTGTGACCTAAAGATCTGAATGCCAGATAAATGCGTACTTAAATGACCAGAATTGAAATCATTCTAAAAAAAGGTCATGGACAGAGTTAATATTAGAAATTGTATGTGACGATAAGATAACTGAACTTGGTCTCAAAACTTTATTGTCAAGCATAAATCCTTTTCTTATAACATCCACTACAATATTATCAGCGTGATATATAGAAGGAACACGACTCGCAACTTTATGAAGTCTAGGGTCAAAGGGTGTCTCCAGAGCTTCAATCACCCTAACGCCTTCCGACTTTAGTAACGAATCCAAATTTTTTAAAATGCCGTTCAACCCCTCAATAATAGCTGGTGGACAATCATCGCCTTTTAGTGGGCCTATAGTTTTAGAAAGACCATCCTCGATACTCATGAGTTTTAATAGAAGGTCAACTCTTGAACGCTTTATTTTTGTTTCAGTTTCTACTTCTGTCTTTTTTCTATAGTTGTCATAATCTGCAAGAAGATAGCGTAGTTTTTCGAGATTATTTTCAGACGTCTTTATCAATATATCTATCTTCTTCTTCAAACTATCCACATCCTCTTGTTCCGCATCTTCAGAAGTCGTCAGTCGTTGAGGATTTAGATCCGGGTTATTGTAAGAAGCAAAGCTGTCCTGTTTTTCTTTCGTTTGAGCTTCTGGTGTCTCTCCATTTACTTCGATATTTGCTTTATCTTCTCCCATGGTTCCACCCGGTGAATAATTTTCCTAACTGACTAATAAATTTCTCAATGGTTGAGCGATGGGTTATGCCTTACCTTGCTCGAGAAATGGGCTCCTAAACAACATTATTATGCCCACACAAGAAAAGGAGGGTTGTGAATAGTATTGACGGTTGACTTCCAATCAATTGCTAATTATGCTTTAAGTCGAATGAATATAAAGAATGGCTACATTTTCGTTCTGACTCCTAATACTGATGTAATACCAGCTGCTGGTGGGTTTGGATTTTGCACAGAAGATGACAAAACAAAAGAAAAGACGGTGTATGGATTGATAATAATAAATCAAAGGTTCATCAATAATCTAGTTCCATTTGAAGAGCGAGAGTTTATCGTGTTCCATGAGTGTGCGCATATAGTCAACAATCATACCATAGCGAACCTTCTTGTTGACCTGCCTTCATTAAATGCGATAGTAGTTAACTCGACTGATAAGAATCCCTTAGCCGTTATGGTAATCGAGGGAATAAGATCACTTTATGTTAAATTATTTCAGGAATCGCCCATAGATGCTCGAGAAATGCGTGTCCATGAAATCGAAGCAGATTTGTTTGCAGTAAGATATACGAGAAACCCTATGGCGGCAGTGAATTGTTTTTATCGCTTATCTGCTGGAAATATGAACAGTCACTCACACTCCTTCTAACTTTTTGGGGACAAGTTTCCAGAAATAACCTGGGGAGAGAGAGTTGGTGAATTGCGAAAATCATTTGGGCTGAGAATTCAATCTTCAGTTGGGAATAGATAATTATACATTAATTACGCCACTGGTCAACCGCTCGCTTATAGCTACAGTTCTTTATTCATTGATTGTTTTCGAATAGCAACCCAAAAATATGAATATTCGAGGTTTTCAAGATAAAGGGAAAAAATTACCAAAAATGAAAAATGAAGAGATAATAAATTTGCGGATATCCAGGTTCTAAAACAATACACAATATTGGTCTAAAGATCTTGCAGGAAGGAAAATAATGTTATGTCAATTTCAGTCGCTATTGCATTTTCTAAAAGTTCATGCGAGGGGTTACCGTAAATTACTAACGAGGGGGAGTACCAAATTTTTCAAAAAGTATTCTTAATGGCTCACTAAGGTTGGATTGGTGTACTAGGGCAGCCTCAGAACTTTCGCAGGGGTCACGGATTTCGCATCGAGTATTGTCGCTACTATTAAACCAGTCATATTGAATAGTCCTGACATCCTTCTCTCTTACTTGCCTGATACACTCGGCTGCCTGTTCCTTAAGTTCTTCCAGCATGTCGGGAGGAATTTTTATCCTGGCGTTAACTTGTATTTTAGACATGGTTCCTCCTAGAAAACGACGAACTACTTAAAGTTCAGTTGTCGTCATAACAAGTAAATGAGACTCGTGTTTTGTTCCCGGGATTAGATTCCGGTGGGCCCAAGAATGACGAACCCTGGCTCACCGAAGGAGGGTTTGAATTCTTTTCGAGAATAATTAGGACAATAAAATATTATAGTCTCTGATAATAGGAAGGGACCATGGAATACCTCACCGATCTGGTCACCACGGTTCCCGAAGGAACTAGCCCCGTCAAGGTCGATGAATTGCGTACTGCAGAGGCAGTGCGTGCTGCTGAGCTTGCAAAATCAGGCCATTTGGTCCGGCTCTGGCGTCCACCGCTTGGTCCAGGCGAATGGCATAGCATTGGACTGTTCCGCGCCTCCGACGAGGCAGAGCTTCGCGAAATTCTCGCCTCGTTACCTCTTCATATCTGGATGAAGGTCACCATTACGCGCTGACCCCACATCCTAATGATCCGGGAATATCACACCCGTAAATCATTATGGCCGTTCGCACCATGATATTACCTAGTTTACCTTTAGTCCCTGCAAAGTTAGCTAAAGTCATTTCAATCCTGTTCACCCTATAAATTATTTGTAGGCGGAAAATTGGAGAAGGTCAAGAGTGAGTGATGTCGTACGCCGAAAAAGAAATGGTAGTTGAAAATCTGCGGACCTAGTTCCAATGAACGTCATGCTGAAAGCAAGAGTTTTAGTTGTCATGCCTGTCACGAAAAGTTTTCAATATATCTTCCAGAGAAAATTAGGTTAGCAACTTTTAGTAGATGTGAAGAGAAAGACATCAATTGCCATCATTTCACAGCCATTACGTAATGCAAGAATTGCCAAGAAATTATTACGGTCCATTATTGCATTGATGGGCACAGATAACAGGTCCCAAGCGGCCAGCTTGCAATTGAATCTTCCAAGAAGATAGTTATCTAGTAATGGCTAGAATACATGCTTTGACCAGTCATAGGCTTTACGATTAAAAGTTCGATAGAATAATTTATAGCGCGGCAGCAGCCTACTGGTACCAATTTAAGTGAAAAGCCCAGTCCCAAACCTTACAAGATCAAATACGTAGACGTGCTAGCATGGACATGTCGCCTTAGGGTTGCTCCCTCCCGGACCTCACCCATTTCGACAATTCGCAGTCAGAACCTGGCCTTCGCCCAGTCCGTTGCTCACGCCCATCCGACACGGCATATTATCATATCCGCAAGGTAAGTAGGTACTTCCCGCTCAAAGATTTACCCAACAGTTACTGATCCCAGCATGAAGCCGATTTCTGGTATGGGGCACGGCTGGCGCCCCGATCCTCCCTGCTGCCGCATTTGTTTGGATATGTTAACTCCCATATTAAGAAAACTACATGACAGGCAATGATTTCTCTGCCTTTGAGATAAAATACTAATTAACTTATCTTCATTGTGATAGCGGGATCCCTTCTAGCCACACGTAAAACTTTCTTGCACGAGGTATAGTTAAAGTCTCCGCAGCGATAGAATCCGGTATATAACCAGACTAGAGCACTGCTACGCAATAAGTTCTATAATCTTTTAGATTAGTAAAGCCCGAATTAAGTTTAATTCAAAGATATTCTTCATCCTCTATTGTTTTGATTGGCTTTTCAGTAGGTTAACTGCAAAAGAACTATTATTATTGAAGAGTAGTATAAATTCGATAATAAACTATTAAATGATTTACCACTAAGAAGAGCTCTAAACTATTTTAACATTAAAAATTTATTTAGAACTCCACTTTTCTCGAAAATACAAGTTTTTTACTGTTCAAGCTACGATAGAGACAATTGGTTAGGCAAATTAAGAGCTGTAAACCAGACCAAAATTCGCCTAAACCGTACTGACTCCCCCTGCTCCCCGAGTGATTTATTCATTAAATTGAGGAGAATAAGAATATAATGCAATGGAAAATTGCCTTGGAAGAAGCGAACAGTTCCAAGAGTTAAATAGGAAACTAACCAAAGAAGCTAATAAGTTGACTAACGAAATGCAAGCGGGTCATGTGCCTATTTTTCAGCGATGGCTTGAAAAAAAGTTACAATGTATCGACAAGTCCAAGGATCTAATGGGCCGGAATCCGAATTTGACAATAAACGATTTGGCAATAATATTGGACAATAGAATTGAGAGGGAAGCGAAAAAATTAGATAAAACAAATTTATTTGAAATGATGGAGACAATTTACAGTACTCTCAGCGCTCTGGAATGGACCAGGAATATTGTAAGAACCGTGGTGCTAAAATATAGACAACTATAGGATAGTGATTGTCCAGGATGCTAATTTTAAGACATTACTATTTTGTTATCGTGTGTTGTACACCTAATCAAACAATCAGTTAGGACCGTGGCTAGTCTCACTCAAAATTGTCTCGGCCCATCTGTTTAACTAATCCCCGTATGTCATTACTGCTTGCAATTATACTGTGTTAAAAGGGTACTGTTCTGATGACCCTTTTGCTTAGCACTGCCTCTTAGCTCTCCAAAGATTTTTTTCTTTTAGTTCTGTATTCTTGTCTAGTGGAACAGCATCGGCATTTTGTGTCCATTGACATAAAGAGATACTGATATCCAGGAAAGTACCTTTCACCATATTTGAAAGCTCCCATTACCAAGGCCAATATTTTTACAGGGGCCCGTACATTTCGTTCGAGCTGAACATACATTTTATTTTGTTCATGCCAACTTTTTCTCTCGACATGGTGGGCAATATATCAGCTTTAGTGACTAAAAGGTTCTAGATTTATTCTACAGCTAATACCATGGCTTATTTTTGAAACTATATTAGAATATTTAATGCTGATGATTAATTAC
>DASWDL010000349.1:0-8936 GCA_036395315.1 Nitrososphaeraceae archaeon | reverse complement strand
GGGCCATTCTTGAATAGAATTGCTTCTTCGAGAAACATGTCGTGCTATTCAGCTCAGCAGGTTTCTCTATACCGTTAGCAACTGAAGATATTATGTTCAAAGACACGTTATCTGACAGCGTTTTTAAAATCTCTATCTCCGAAGGCCCTTCCCCTGGTAACTTCGTTTTTGCTTGATCGTCCCTTTGATTTCGAGTGGTAAGTGTTACGACTAAATTTTTTTTTCTATCAAGCAAACTTTTTTTCCTCAAACCTAGCTGGTCATTCTCATGGTAGCTTAAAAAAGTTGCGCAAATCAATGGCTTTTGTATTAATTTTTTAATATCCAGCAAAAATCTACAACCTCATTGGGATTTGTGTAATAGGAAATGCTAAAATCTTAAGAATGCGGCAACAAAATGATAGATACTTTGTCAGCCTCATCTAGCTCATTTGACAGAATAGTGAATCCCCGCGGTTCCGGCGGGTTGTTTGTACTAGGGATTTTGGCCGTTATTATTGGTCTTCTCATTGGTCTCTTCTCAAATAATACAGGAATTTCGGTGGTACTATCAATATTAGGGATAATAGCGATAGTCGCGTCCTTCCTTTTCATAATAAAACAATATGAAAGATCCATAATTCTAAGACTTGGAAAATACAATCGACAAGTAGGACCTGGCATGCGGACGCGGATACCCTTTATTGAAAGCGTTCTCGTTGTTGATATCCGCGAAAAAGTGCGTGAGTTTAAGGCTGAAAGAATGCTCACAAATATAACGTACCAGTGACAATCGATGCTATATTAAGATACAAAATAATCGAAGATAGAGCCAAAGACGCTATTCTAAATGTTGAGATGATGGTGATTAAGCAAGTTTCTCAAACTACACTGCGCAACAATATAGGCTCTTCCGTTTTTCAGGACATTCTTTCAAAAAGAGAGGAAATAAATCAACATGTCAAATCCATAATTTCGCAAGAAGCTGGCAACTGGGGCATAGAAGTTACAGGAGTTGAAGTTCGTCAGGTTATAATTCCACAAGAATTAGAAGCTGCCATGTCAATGCAGGCACAAGCTGAGCGCGAAAAGAGTGCAAGAGTAACTTATGGAGAATCTGAAGTGTTAGTTGCAAAAAAGTTCGAAGAAGCGTCAAAAGTGTACGGGGATAACCCTGTGGCATATGCATTGAGACAGTCTAACATGCTTTATGAATCCATTAAGGTTCAGGGAAATACTATAGTCATGATTCCTTCGGAGAGCCTAAATTCAATGGGATTTGGAAATTTAGCCACGACAGTAGCGTATCTTGAGAGTACCAAAAAGGCTGTGAAAGGAAAAATGCAAGATAAACCATCTCCTACTTCAGAAACAACAGGGTCATCCACAGTTAATCGGATTATGATTTTCGGTCCTTGAATGGAGTATCCATTTGGACGATTCAAGTGAGATAGGAATTTCCAAAAACCTATATTCTAGTACTTTATGAAAGAGGGATAAGAATGGAAAAGGGTAGACCAATAGGAATCACAATAATAGCCATACTTATGATAATTAGCGGCATTCTTTTTCTCATAGGCGGAACGGGCCTGGTTGTATTTATTCCTCCCTTAGGAGTGCCATTAATAATAATCGGAATTGCAAATCTTGTTGTGGCATGGGGTCTGCTTAAAGGTAAAGGATGGGCTTGGATTGTTACCCTCATCGTTACCGGTATCTCGATAATATTAAATGCGATTTCTATCGCCTCTGGGAATGTGGGAGCTATCGTGGGCATAATAATAAACGCAGTCATAATCTACTACCTATACCGGCCAAATGTCAAATCCTACTTCGGAAGAACAAGCTCTCCCTCAATTTAGCTTGTGTTTTTTCCTATTTTTGTATGGCGTTACTTTTGCATGGTACTTCTATGTCGGGATTCATGACAGTAACCTCCTTGGAAGAGGCATGGTTCAGATGATAAAATACTTCTAAAAAGACTTTAGTTGCTATCACAAATAGCTATTAATAATTACTGCGTTTGGCTCTTAACATTACAATCTTTATTTGTAGAATCTTTACATCTATCACTATGGCGCCATTGACCATTCATAAAGTATTGCAGATGGCGCTGGTTATCTCTATCACTAACAAAACGCTCCTGACCATTTTTGGCGATTGTAGATTTGTTCATCATTTCTACACGGTCTCTCATATTACATGATGGTATCAAAAAAACATTCCCTACTTATACATATTTTCCATTTTATTTACTACTTTGAGAGAATAATTTGTACACAACAGAAAATAGGCTACCGATAAATTATAAAATAGCGCCGTATGAGATGAGAAGTTATTAATATAATGCGGACCTACTATGATTATGAGCAGAACAAAAACAGCAGCTCCGTCTACCAGGGAAGTTGTTGGGGAGAAAATTGACATTGGTATACCCCAAGTAAATCTAAAAAAGATAGCCGACATGCTAAATGAAAATTTGGCTGATGAATATGTCCTTCTAACGAAGACTAAAAAATATCATTGGAATGTTATGGACCCACGATTCAACGATCTTCACAAGTTTCTCGACGAACAATATCAGTTGCTAAACACAGCAGTGGATGAAGTCGCGGAGAGAGTAAGGCAGATGGGTGGTATGACAAAAGCTACGCTCAAAGAGTTTCTGGCCTCAACGCAGATCGAAGAGGATCCAGGTACTAACCCCAATGCAGATACGATGTTGCGAAATCTCTTGACAGGACATGAAGCTGTTATCAAGAGTTTGAGAAAAATATTGAAGAATGCCAACAATTAGAAGATGAAGGAACAGCAAACTTTTTGACAGATAAGATGGAAGAACATGATAAAATGGCGTGGATGCTTCGCTCTTTCCTCGTTAGGTAGTCCAATCTAGGTTGGATTAACTTCAGTTTCGGCCTAGGTCGAGACAACGTAATGAAATCTGCAGAGTTGCCGGTATCCATGCCTTTATTTTTTATTTGGACCTTTCTGCTTGTATGAGTTTATGGGATTCTACTATAATGGCGGTAGGCTATTTACTATTAATCCATTTTGCATTTCTATGGGTAACTGAAAAATGTAAAATTGCATTGATTAATTAAAAGCTTCTGTAAACGACAAAGTATCACATGCTCTCAGTCAATCCGATTGAAGCCGTTCTGTGGACCTTTCGAAGAAACGAGAAAGACGTTGTCAATCTATATAATTCCTTATCCTCGATAATGCGACTTGCCACGGGGAGCCGCATGCTTAATTTTGGTTATTGGAAAGGAGATGTTCAGAGTCCTACTGAGGCGCAATCAAAATTATGCACTCTTGTTGGTAGACTTGCAGACCTTACCTCGGCCAGTACTCTAATTGATGTTGGAAGTGGGTACGGATTTCCTGCTCTTCAATGGAGCAGGGAATTTATGCTTTCGAATATTGTCTGTGTGAATATTAACTCCCGGCAGCTGTTAGAAAGACCCGCACTAGGTCTTAGTAATTTTGAAAATACCCAAATGTTGACTGTTTCATGGAAACAAACTCCCCTAACCTACATTAATAGTACTTCTCTATCATTACCTTTTGCAGATAGTACAGTTGACAGGATTATCGCATTAGAGTCTGCACAGCATTTCAAACCCTTTGAAAGGTTTATCGAAGAAGCCTTTAGGATATTGCAATCCAAAGGCTTACTCATTGTAGCCATGCCTGTGTTGGTTTTTTCAGGTAATGCGCTGAAGAAACTAGTGAAACTAGGGGTTCTCAATCTGACTTGGTCGTCAGAGCATTATGGTCCAGAATATGTAAAATCAATTATACAGGAACAGCGATTCAAAATAATGGATGCAAGTCTGATAGGAGCACAGGTATACGAACCGCTTGCCACCTATTATATTCAGAATAGGAAAATGCTGCAAGAAAAAATTACAGCACACTACCCATCATATGTTGAGAAGATCCTTTGTAAATCTTTGGTTAAGATGATGAACGTATCGAAAAAAGGATTAATAGAGTATATTGTACTAAAAGCTCAAAAACTTTAATGAACGTAAATTCTCTAATTTAGTAAACGTTTTTTTGTGGAGTTTGAAATCAATTTCGAAAAATCTAGAAATCCAGTAATTAACAGTTAGCCCTTAGATTAGGAATGTGTCAACGAATCTTTTCATCGGATCGTTTATGGTCCTGAAGATATTGCTTCTTATTCTGCGAGATCTTTGCTTTATTTACTCCAGAACCTGACTTGGTCGTAACCATAAGAGCTACGCCAAGCAAGATAATGGCCATCGCTACTATCATCAGCACTGTTATGGATTCATGGAGTATCGCCCATCCTAGTATAACTGCTATTACTGGACTGACATATGCGAATGTATTAGCCAAGGAGGCAGTAGTGACCCTTAGGAGCCAGTAAAAGTCTGTAAACCCTACGACGGTAATTATTATTATCAAATAAATCATAGCAACTAATGATCTGGTTGAAATCTGTGAAATATCCAGACCCTGAAATTCTCCTAGTGCCGTACTTGCGACCATAAGCATTATACCCCCGGTTATCATAAGCATACTTGACGAAGCCAATATGCTTACAGGTAGTTTGGCTTTAGAAGAGTAAAGTGAGCCGAAAGCCCAGGCAAGAGAGCTTAGTATCAGAGCTGTTACCCCAGTTGGGTTTAGTGCGCCTGCTCCGAGAGACGGGCCTATAAGGAGCATCAATCCCCCGAAGCCAGCACACAATCCCATAATGGTGTATTTTGTCATCCCCCTTCTGTATAACAAGAAAGCAATTAGAGCTACCCAAAGTGGAATAGTAGAATTTAGAAGCCCAGTCATGCCCGAAGTAAGGTATTGTGAACCCCAAGTCAGGAGCCCTTGCCCGCCCAGAAACAAAGCAGCTGCAAGTATTATTGTATCCTTCCATTGCTGCTTACCTAAGTGATCATGTTCGTGCTCATATTCCTTACGGAAGAAATAAGCTGCGAAAAGTATTGATCCTGAGATGGTGAACCGAATTCCAGCGCTGAGAAGCGGAGGTATAGTGTCAATAGAGACTTTTATGGCAAGGAAACTGGAACCATTTATAATCCAGAGAGCGATAAGTATTACCCAAACTTTTGATTGCTGCTTCACCGAGGACTAATATCTGGAACATGAGCTTCATTAAAACTGTTTGGGATGGAATTTGAATACGACGCTCCTGAACCATTTTCTCCTTTTGGACTTAAGAGTCTAAAAGAAATGCACTAAAAATACTTTAATGGGATTCCTTTTCAAATTTAGACAATAAAGTTAAGAGGAGCAGTGGTGATTATTAGATGTGCCTTTAACTATTGATATTACTAAGTTGCCAAGCAGCCTTAAGTCTGTTTTACTTAAAGAATTTCAAATTGAAAGTAAAAAGGATGCGAGTTACGATCAAGATCTCTTAGAAAACGAACCACATGAAATCACCTTGAGTGATAATGACAATGTTGATAGAGTTAAGCGCAAGTTAAAAGATATTTTTATTAAAAATAGAGTACGGGATTTTGTTGTTACTTTGGATAATAACGATAAGAGTAATATTATTTTCTTAGAGAGAAGCCATGTTGAGAAGTCTGGAATATATAATTGTATCCACTGCGGAATGGAATTTGAAAGTGAAGTCCATCTAAGCGTACATCACAAAATACATTACTTTTTGTAGTGATACTCCGACAACCTACTTAATGTTACGAATAGTGACATCTCGATTTTATTTAATTTACTCGTACAGAGAAGGGAAAATAAATTTGAGATCAAGTTTTAGCAGGTGAGAGTACGGTACTATTTTCTGTCCACTCCCTACCTTAGCTGTTAAAAAAAATAAAATATCGTCAGTAATTGCCACGATCGTCACTCGCAAATCAATTGATTACCTATATTAGTGAGATAGCCCAGACATATTGTAATTTGGCTTCATATGACGAGCATATAATTCGGTGTAGTGAGTGTGGTAGAAACTTGATAGTTAAGGATACTATTAACGACGGTGTAGCATTTTTAAGCCATCTTAAATTAGACCATGGAATAATATATACGGTTCAACGAATGACACAAACAAGAGAAGCTCAAAAAAGTGCGAACTCTAAGCAGCGGCTAGAAGACTTGGACCGTAGATAACAAAACTTTAGACTCTTCTATAATTTACGTTAATTTAGTCGGAGTTAATTGTGTGCAAATCAGATTACTCAACCCTTCTTACAGCTTTTTTGATTTTAGGTTTTCCAGACTCTCTTACTAGCTTTTCGATGTATACGATATATTACGAGCATAACCAGTCCCACAGTGATGGGAACTGAGAGGAATGAGGGAACGATGATATTTATAGCTGTTGCTATTCCAATGTACAGCGCAAGAATTATGAGAAGCTCTTTAAACCAATCCCTACTTTCAAACATGCTTATGCCAATAATTCAAACAAATTTAACTATTTATCAATGCTTGGGTAAGAAATCAAGGTCTGGCTGGTTATTTTCTGTATTTACAGTTAATATGACTTTCGTCACTTGATTTTGCGTTTGGATTTAGAAGCAGTATGTCGAACCTTTTTTCTCACAATTTTTTGACTAGTTTTTGCACTACTAATTGCATTGTCAATTTTTTCAAGTCGTTTTTGCATCAATTTTTCCTTTAAGTGCTACGATATTGAATATTTCTAGAGCCTTTATCTGCTAACAGTTTTAGAATATCAAATTCCTCTAACACAGTAAATCCATAGGTTGGGTGTAAACATTTTATTTATAACTTACACGGATTTATCTAATCGATAGTTTGACAAACTTTTTCATAAAAGCAAGGAATTTATGACTCTAGACTACGAAAAAGGTCATGACAAATGTAAAACCAATTCCAGAAGGGCATCATACTATTACACCACATTTGATTGTAAAAAACGGAGCACAGGCTATTGAATTCTACAAAAAAGCATTCGGTGCTGAAGAACGTTTCCGCATGGACATGCCTGCCGGTAGTGTTGGACATGCACAACTCAAGATCGGTGATTCTCTGTTTATGTTAGCTGATGAATTTCCACAAATGGGAGCTTTTTCCCCAGAATCTATAGGTGGTAGCCCAGTAAGTATGTATGTTTATGTGGAGGATGTTGATACCGTCTTTAATCAGGCTGTCTCTGCGGGTGCTACGATAGTGAATCCCGTTATGGACATGTTTTATGGTGATCGTTGGGGACACTTGAAAGATCCGTTCGGGCATTTTTGGTCTATTGCAACCCATAAGAAGGATCTAACTCCTGATGAACTTAAGAAGGCAGCAGAGAAGGCTTTTTCTGAGATGTCTGCAAAATAAAAAGTAACTTCAAAAAATACTCTCTGAAAGGAACAGAAGCTAGATTGAAGATCATACCAATGAAATTAGAAGAAGACACAAGCGATGAGATTATAAAAGCCGTAAGGAAGCATATCAATAAGACCTTATAATATTAAATCGGAATGTTATTTCGTTTCTATGACATAGAATCTAAGTAAAAAAAATGACGACAAACCCGAAGTGAATGAAGGAAGCAAGATCTTAAGAAGAGATTTACCTGCCCATGTTAATGCATATGGAATATTTTCTCAGGTTTAATTTTAAGTAAGATTCGAACTTCATCGGGGGTTCTGAGTGGGTATTTATCTATTCCTAAATACTTTTTTGCCAGTTTATCCGCATGATCTTCAGCCTCCTTACCCTTAATTTGTTCAACTACTTTTCCTCTTGCAGTAACCATATCATACTGATTATTTTGATCAACCAGAGCCAATGCCACTCTTTGATCGCGAGAGATGTTTTTCTGTTTCGTTCTGCCGACAGCAGTATTAACCAGTATAGTTCCGTCTTCAATATCGACCCATGTTGGAGTAACTTGGGGAGAACCATCTTTCATTAATGAGGAAATAAATACGAGATTTTTTCCCTCAAAGAGTCTTCGAATTGAAGGATCTGATATAGGATTATGTGATTTTTCACTCACATTCTAACGTAAACTATTATTTCTAATAAACATTCCAGTGTAATTAAGGAAAAAATCTTACTCGTATTATTATTGGTCATCTATCTCTTAATACGATTCCATTATTGGTTCGACATTATTGGCTCGAACCTCTTCTTTTATCGAGATTGCCAAATTCATCAATTTCATCTTCTTTCCTTAACGAATCGTATTCTTCATGGATATAATTTAAAATCCCTTATCACCTTGTCTTATATATCCCCTAAGTTTACATTAAGCGAAATTATTGTACTAACTATTCGACTTAGTCGTTTGAACTTGATTTTAGACTAAAGAGTTCTAAAAGTTTTTAATCATACATACAATATTGAAATGTTGGTAGCAAATTGAGTCAGCCAGGCCTAGGAAGACCCCTTGGTGTTACCGTTATTGCAATTCTCACAGTAATTGTGGGGATCATGTCAGTGTTTGCAGGCATCTCATTAATTCTATTTGGTGCCATTATTTCAAATATTTCCATGGGAACCTCAAGTAGCTATCCTCTGATAGGATCAATTTTTGGCGTGCTTTCGGCAGGGTTGGGAGCTATATTATTGGTAATTGGTATAGGTTACATCATCATGTCTTATGGTCTATTGAAGGGCAAAGGTTGGGCTTGGACTATAACAATCATACTGAGTCTAATTGGAATCGCAATTAACGTAGTTTCGGCGATAACTGCGAGCGTATATGATATCTCTGCCGTTAATACTATGAATAGCAATCCCAGTTCAATTATTTCAGGAATAACCGGTTCTGCAATTGTTATTGTGATAAATATTGTCATAATTTATTATCTTTACAGAACTCATGTGAAAGTGTTTTTTGGGAAAGCTACAACTCAAGAGAATCCTAAATTGTAAGGCATTTTCATTTTATGAAAGGTCTTAAACAGATTTTAATTTATAGAAAGGGCTTATGTTCGAATATAGTAAGATGGTTCCAAATCATAATTTCTCTA
>DASWDL010000348.1:0-3544 GCA_036395315.1 Nitrososphaeraceae archaeon | reverse complement strand
CACGATTGTTAGGGGAAACATGCATAACTTTTTTTGTCCCGCTAACTTTCTTGCCATTAATTAAAATATAATAGGTATTGCCAAATTCCGATTCTACAGACTTAACAGCCCGTTCATATCGACTATGGAAAAGCTTTTCATTCCCACTGTTCAAATATTTTTGAAAAGTGTTTTCGTTCCGAAATACCAAATTCAAATATTTACCTGCGCCCATTGCTTAAATAGTATGACTAATTTTGGAGCAAAGCACGACGAATAATCCCATAAAGAACCCTGGCCCTGATATTTATGATTAAGAAAATTATAGGAGAGGAATAATTTGCGAGGCCGGATACGGTCAACCAACCAACCAACCAATCAATAATTGATGCTAGTAGATTACAAATTGGATGTAAGGGCGTTCAAAGAGTTATAAGAGTAGAACAGGCTTGATTTCTGGGAAAGATAATTAATGTAAGAAATTAGAACATACCAGATTCATTACAGAAGGGACCAAATAAGACTTTTAAGGCTACGGATCGATTAAGGAGTTAGTAGAACATCAGATGGGTTATTATCAGACAATGTCTCGGCCGGCTCAGTGTCCGAGCTGTAATGCTTCAGCTAAATTAAAGGAAACCAAGACGCATCATATTATGCTTAGATGCGACACTTGTGGAGTTTTAATATTCGCAAACGGTCCATTGTCCCAAACCTGGCTGATAAAACTTCCACCTTAGATCCGCTATCATGTTTTGCCAGACCAGTAATATTTTTTGAAGGTGTGGGCCCCCCAAAAAATTTTAGCTCTAACATAGGACCATCGGTCTAATTCGCCCTTGATTTTTGTTATTTTCCTGATGTAGCAGTCGAACCTGATGTCGATTCAATAGTTTGTTTTAACCCCACAACGTAGTCAGGTTAGTCAGGTCAGTCGAGTTAGGTACAGCATGCCTTCACTTGCAGTAATTTACTATATATATAGTCAGATTTATAAACTCGGTTAGGTATATTATCTGACATGCCTAACCATACTACACCTAAAACTGAAAGGATCAGAGAGTTACTTATTGCGGGCCTCCAACCCAGGGAAGTTGCCGATAAGGTGGAGACGAGCAGAGAATACGTATACAAGGAAAAAGGAAAACTCAAGAAGAAGGGTTTATTGGTTACCTCTCAAAGCCTATCAATTGCCGATGGCAGCAACAGTATTACAATAGTCAAAGATCATCCTACTTTAGAGAAATTTTCAAATCTAGACCGCTCTGTACGAACGAATCAGCTGAATGGAGCTAGCGACTTCGATATTCCTCCCCTTGGAAAGGAGGATGTTATGTCGATGTATGCCTCATTCGAGGAAAAAATGAGTCCATCAACGGTGACAGCGAAACTTGGCATACGTCCTGATATCTCACAGAACGAATATCAAAGATTTTTGTCAATGAACTCACGGGATCCCTTCGACCTGCAGAACAGAATAGTTTCTGGCCTTTTTAGCGCTTCTCCTGAAATCCAATCGATAATTGATAAATCGGTCGCGGGTAATCTACTGACAAATGATGAGCTTATTTCGGTTATTAATTTTAAAACCGCCATCTACGCTAGTCAACATATCAAAAACGCCGTTTCAGATCCTACTCTTTCTATTAATTATGGACTTGAAAGGTTCATATGTAAATATTGCCATTTTCCACAACCTGGCGTGATATTTGACAGAACGACCTACGCTGGTTCAATTTTGCCTCCATTTTCTAAAGGTCATTGCTGTAAGAATTGTTTGGGACTAAAAGAGCAGGCTTTCGACGATTATCAAAGAGCCTCTGGTAAATTATAGGTAAGCTAGCTATAAAATTTGTTAACCATACTGAATATTGCCTATGGGTTCATCTGTAAACTGAATTAATAAGGAATCTTCTAATATGAAATACACATTGCTGTAGCCGAGTTCAAAATGAATAATTTGGCCAGTCGAAAGGCGATTTCCATTATTGATGGTATAAAGAACACATCCTATAATTCTACATATACCTATCCTCTAGTTATTAAAAATGGAGAAGGCTGTATTCTGGAAGATGTAGATGGTAACAAATTTCTCGATTTTACCTCAAATATTGGGTCGTGCCCCCTTGGTTATTCTCATCCCGATATCATGGACATATTAAGAAATTACTCCAATAACGGGGCCCACAAAATCGCTGGACAAGACTTCTATTGTGAAGAACACGAACAAATAGCTAAAAGACTCCTGTCAATTTGCCACAGAAATAGTAAGGCTTTCTTGATAAACAGCGGTGCGGAAGCTGTTGAGAATGCAATTAAATTAGCGTATAAAAAAATGGGTGCACTTCCCGGAGTGTCCTGTATTAACGCCTTTCATGGTAGAACACTCGGTGCACTCACCTTCACATTCAGTAAAGAAGTTCAGAAAGCCAATTTCCCTGAATTACCAGTAAAGAGGATCAAGTTCTGTACTTCCGATAACGATGATCAAATCAATTTCCCTGGAAAATTTATTAAAATCGTACAAAGTGGCTTTAGTAATAAGTGAAGTCGTTCAAGGTGAAGGAGGCCTGAACGTCGCAAGTAAGAAATTTGTATCGAATTTAAGAACTTTGACAGGTCAATACGGTGTTCCTTTAATTATTGATGAAGTTCAGTCTGGGATGGGTAGAACAGGAAATTGGTGGGCATACCAACATTATGGAATTGAACCTGATATAATGACTGTAGCGAAAGGTTTGCAGGTCGGTGCCGTAGTTTACGAGAGGTCGTACGAACCTGGTGAGCCTGGGGTCCTTTCCAGCACTTGGGGAGCCGGAAACAGGATCGATATGGCAGTAGGCATTAAAATAATCGAAATAATTGAATCCTAATACCTTCTTGAAAACGCCAAAAAGATGGCGGCAAAATTATTGAGCGGTCTATCGGAGTTGGTTGGAAGAAGTGATATTATTGATGTTCGAGGCTTAGGATTAATGATTGGAATAGAATTAAGTCAAAAAAGTGTCAGAGATGAAACAGTAATGTCACTTTTCAAGAATGGTCTTCTAGTTCTCCCAGCCGGTAACAGATCTATCAGGATAATGCCGCCATTAATTATACGAGAAGATGAAATAAACAACGGGCTATCCATTATGAATGACGTATTTACGAGAGAACAAAAATAACTACCTGAGTTATGAACTGCAGATCCGTTTAATTTCGAGGTTTAGAAAGATTTAACTAATCTACCTAAAAAGAACATCCTAACATGAGAATTGTAGCAGTTCTTTATCAAGGAGGACAGGTAGCTAAAAACAATCCTGAATTGCTGGGTTGTGCGGAAAATGCCCTAGGTTTGAAGGAATTTCTGGAGGGACAAGGACATGAATTTGTTGTTCTGACGGACAAGGAAAAGCACCTTGACAAACATCTACCCACTACTGATATTTTAATCACGACCCCTTTTTGGCCAGCCTATGTTACAAAACAGAGAATTTTAAGTGCGCCGAAATTGAAACTTGTCTTGACTGCTGGTGTAGGTTCAGACCATATCGACCTACAGTCAGCTGCAGAACACGGGATT
>DASWDL010000347.1:0-2078 GCA_036395315.1 Nitrososphaeraceae archaeon | reverse complement strand
TTAATTAATGAACAATGGTGTGAATTTTTTAAGCGTCATAGTGTTCGTGTTGGTGTGAGTATCGATGGTCCTGATTATATTCATGATGCTAATCGTATCAATCGAGCAGGAAAAGGGACATTTTCCAAAGCCTTTCGAGGCTTGGAGCTAATGAAGAAATTTGGTCTAAGACCAGGTATTATTTCAGTAATAACAGAAGCGACATTGTCGTACCCTGAAGAATTGTGGAGTTTTTATTTGGAGAGCAACGTTGGGCATGTATCACTTAATATTGAGGAAGTTGAAGGATCAAATATTGAGAGTACAATGTTTGTGACAAATCACGAAGCTGCTACAAAACAATTTTTCAAGAAATTATTAAGATTCAGGGATGCCCATAAAGAATCACCACCTCTTCGCGAGTTTGAGAGCGTAATGAAACACTTAAAGTCTGGAGTGAATTATGCTCGAGCTCAAGATAATATTCCTATGGCTATATTAAATTTTGATTGTGACGGAAACGTGTCTACTTTTTCCCCTGAGTTGCTCACTGCAAGACATGAACCATATGGGGATTTTATTCTTGGCAATGTGTATTCAAATTCTTTAGAGAGTCTATTGCAAACTGATAAATTTATTCGGATGAATTCCGAGATACAAAGTGGCGTTCAAAAGTGCAGATCTACGTGCTCTTATTTTATGTTTTGCGGGGGGGGGTGGCCGTCAAATAAAATCGGAGAGACAGGTTCATTCTCAATATCCGAAACTAAATCTTGTAGACTTAGGGTGAAAACTGTTGTTGATGCAACAATGGATCATCTAGAGGATACTGTTGTTAATCAATCACTCAATAACACATCTTTCTAATGAATTAATTGGAACTATGGTTATTTATTGGTTACCGCGATTTAAGAAGGAAGGAAAATGCCAGCTATGAAAGACCACCTGCAACGTCAAATATTTATCTGTGGAATAGGATTACGAGCGCCGCATCATTTAACTATTGAGACGCTGGATGCATTAGATAAATGTAATTTGATATTTAGTATTCTTCAGGAATCTGATAAACAATACCTGCCCAGATCTCTCCAAAATAAGTTCGTAAGCTTATGGTCACTATATCAACCTGGTGAATTGCGCAGCGTGTCTTATCAAAAGCAAGTAAATAAAATTATTGATGAGGCAATTCGAAACTCACCAATAGCTTACTTGACACAAGGAAATCCGGTTTTTTTTGATAGCGTAACTCAAGGAATAATAAGGGAAGGAAAATTGAATAGTATTAATGTGGAAGTTCTCCCCGCAATATCGTCGTTGGATACTATTTTTGTAGACTTATTAATTGACGTGGCCCCTGGTTTGCAAATATATGAGGCTTCTGCATTAATGCTTCATAATATTGAACTTCGTACTGATGTACCATGTATGTTACTTCAACCGCATGTTTTTGGCACATTATATGTTGCTGGCGAGAATAAACCTATGGTCGAATCATTAAAGCCGCTTCGTGATTATCTTCTAAAGTTTTATGATAAAGACCACGAGATTGCTTCTGTAACTTCTGCAACATCTAGAACAAAAAAGGCTTTCATAAGAAGATATCCATTAGGGCACTTGGGAGATCCCCAAAGCCCACTTTATGAGATTGGGGCTTCGTTATTTATTCCGCCATCTACTGTTCTAAAGCAAGATACTAAATTTCTTTCTGATATGTTAGATTTAGAAAAAATGCATGAGACGTATGGCATTGATTCGGCGGGTTGATGAAAGAATGAATATTTAAGTGTTTTGAAACAAACATGAGTCATGTGAACATACATCCAAGCCATTACGATATGGTAGTTATGGTGTCTGGCGGAATAGACTCAACTGTATTGTTGTACGATCTGGTCCGTAAGAAGAAGGCAAAACCACTTGCCTTACATTTTCTAAACCTTACCTCAAGCTATGAATATGGTTATGTTGAAAAGACTGTTAATAAACTTGGGGTTAGCTTTGAAACGATAGATTATTTTCATTTTTTGAATGTGTGTGTTCCACCTCGATCTGTTTCACGAAGAGCTGATGGAAGAATTGTTTTTGGAAATACAGTTGTGCTG
>DASWDL010000346.1:0-19559 GCA_036395315.1 Nitrososphaeraceae archaeon | reverse complement strand
AGCTTTCTTTGGCAAGATTATATAATTTATTCTAGCATCCCTTTCAAAGCAGAATAATCCTTATATATTTAGCAAATATAATTCATCCATGAATCCTGTCCATACAGAAAGTGAAATTCAAAGCTCTGCGAAGAAGGCGGTAGAAGTTTTGTACGGTAGCAACATAGAAAATTTCAGGATAAGGACTTTGCTGCCATTTCCAAATGAGCAGAAAAGGGAAGCGTGGGATGTTCAGACGACCTTCCTTCTCAATGGTCTACAGCACACCGTTGACTTACTGATAAATGAAAAAGATGGGCTGATTACAAATGCCAGATTAATAGATACAATGGTTCCTCTTTGAGTTCACATTTGTGTAATCAGTATTTCTAACTCCTCGCATAGCTTTTGCATGACTTGGTTAGTTTGATTTTTACTTTAACTATGCGAGTTAATGAACTGGCTCTGATTAGTTAGGCAAACTAAAACTTATCTAATCAATAAGCTGGACAACATTCAAATTATTTTGTATTCCGGTCCCTGTAAAGGATATGGAGATAAGATAGTTATGCTTTCCTTAACTTACTAAATGACCCGCCCAGAATTTCCTTCCTGCAGATATTCGCTATTGCATAGATGCTTTCTTTTACATTTTCGGTCGTATTTCCTAAAAGGCGAATGAAAACACCTAGTTTATCTGGAAGTAATGTAGCTCCTCCATAGATATTTCCCATGTTCTTCACTAAGGAATTAATGTCATCTTTAAGGTATTTGGAATGATCCACATTAGCTAGAATATATACACTCCCTAGGATGGTAAAGTTTTCCATTATTCCAATTGCACTAAAATCGGTTTCTTTGGGGGCGAGTTTTAAAGTGTCCATAAATCTTAATTCATCCACATTGTTTGTTGCCAGCGTCTTAAGATAACAAATATCATATTCAAATGATTCGCCCCTTGCAACTCTACCAGGAACTATAATTTCTGAATAAATTAAAGTTGCATTTTTATGAACTCTTAATTTAGATACTTGATAATACCTGGATTTGCTATAAGGGATTATTTCATCCGGAATATACTCACAATAGCAACCCTCCTCGATATTCAAATCAATTGATTGCTTAGCGTAACCTTTTTCCATTTTGTAAATTCTTGTTGCTCCTTGTGTCGTTATATGAGCGTATGCATGGTTACTAAGTTTAATATCAATCATGTATCTATCTGTTTGTAATATACCACCAGACTGTGACATTATGTAAATGTATGCCATAGAAGGAATACTGTCTTCTAAATATAACGCTCTTTGAGAAAATAGTGGCACCCTCGAATAACGTTCCTTTATTACTGTTTTTTTTATTTGCGAGTCTTCTTCTAATTTTAATTGCAGAATACCATTCTTTCCAATCTCATTTAGTCTCCTCTCTAATTTATGATCATATTTTAGAAATTCATATGGTATATCAGATGAAAAAGATTTGGCTTCGTTCGAGGGGCTAACACCTATTTGAATTTGGAGCTTCGTGGTGGAAGGTCAAATAATACGTCTTTTGTAATAAGTGCTACAACTTCCTTTATTCCTTTTCCTGTCTTACAATTAACAAAAATAAATGGCCTATCCCCCCTAATCTGCTTGGCATCTCTTTCCATAATTTTGAGATTTGCGCCCACGTACGGGGCAATATCGATTTTATTTATTAGGAGGAGATCGCAAGTTTCTATACCTAATCCTCTCTTTCTAGGATACTTATCGCCTGCAGATACGTCGATTATGTATATGAAATAATCCGCAAGAGCCGGGCTAAAGGTAGTTGTTATGTTATCCCCACCACTTTCAATAAAAATCAAATCAAGATAGTCGTGGTTGGACTCCATCTCTTCAACTATTGAAAGGTTCATTGAGGGATCTTCTCTAATGGCTGTGTGTGGACATCCTCCAGTTGCGACTCCTAATACAAGGTCATCCGACAACAGACCTTTTTCCGATACAAGGTTCTTTCTCATACGTTCTGCATCTTCCTTGGATATTACATCATTCGAAATGATGCCAACCTTGTAACCTTGAAGAGATAATAATGGAACGACTTGTTCAATCAACATAGTCTTTCCAGAGCCCACTGGACCTCCAATTCCTAAGCGTGCAACCCTTCCAGTGGACACCAAAAAACTACTCTGGTTTATGTAATAAACATTCTCGAATCCATTTGTTCATGTTTTATCAGAATAATATCTAAGACGGGTGCAAATTGCCATATATTGGAAAGAGGTTTGTCCACATTATTCTGCAATGACGATATTATCGATGGTTTCAGGTCATGAATAATCTTCTGCGCTTCGAAGTGTTGTAACATACCTAATCTAATCGCTGCTGACACGATTGAGGTCGTGAAACCATATAGCAGGATTAAACCAGCTTTATACTTGGGTATATTCAATGAATTGCAAACTATTGCAAATGAGACTGGGTATACTCCAGTGGCTTTCCCCGCCATTACCTTTCTCTTATACTGATTTAAGATCCGATTATGAAGCATAAACGAACCAACACACTTCAATAGCTGTATGCCTGATCTTACAGAAGCCTCCCTAACTTCCTGAACTAGTTTTGTAGAATACAAAATTTGATCAGTCATCAGAATTTTTGCTAAATCTAAACTGTGGATATGGTCGTAGACGTTACCCACTGCCGTACAATCAACAGGTCCTACTTGTTGTAGAAGATAGGTCTTTATGAAATCCTTTACATGTTTAGGTTTTTTTATTTTACCTTCGTAGAATAACGTCTCCAGTCCATTGGAAGTGGTATAATGACCCGTAGGAAAGAAAGAATCTGATAGCTGTAGAAGACTAACGTCTTCTATGGAAAACTTAATGTCCCTCATATCCATCAGATTTCATGTTTGGTTCAAATACAATGTTATTGCTACTGATTTCTATTTGCCCTCTTACTTGTGCAAGTAATTTTTCAAACAATGGAAGTTCACCTAGAGTTTGTATTGGGAATGTTATAATGTCACTATCAATTTTTATGGGCCTATGAAGATTTCCTATTATATGTCCAATTGTGGCAGATATTTTTATCAATTCTTCTGATCTTATATTTTTCCGTAATTTTATAATTCCAACAGCTTCTGGCGTTCTTGTTGCTACTATCATTTTCTCAGGGCTAATGAATAGAACGTCTCCGTCTCCGATACGCGAACCTTTAGGTAATAATAATACCATATCAGTGCCCTTGTCTGACTTTTTTCTTAATCTTACACGTTCAGATTCTTCCCGGCCTATTGTAATAGCCTCCAGTTTTCCTAATTTGTTCATGGTCTGATACGTGGATTCTAGAGTTTGATCATTCTTTATATTACCAATAATTTTTTCGACAGTTAGCATCTCGATTTTCGGTGATTTATGATTAAGTTTTTTCAGATTTATATTTTTAATTTATATCCAGATGCGAGAAGATGACCTGTTCTTCAGATCGGCGAATAAATTTCAAAATGATTCAACAAAGATGCTTTTTTAAATTCTTTTTATTCTTGAAGGATTTTATCCAGAAATGTAATTCTAGTTGATTTAATGCTTGCAACCATGGAAGGATAACAATGGTTACAGTAGTCTCTCACATGATTATTCCCTAAGTTATAGCGTATCAATTAGTACTTGAAAGGAATTAAATATAATTCAATTTATCTTCCACTTCCGGGAAGACCCAGCCCTTTTAAAGGTGATCTATAATCTGTCGATATATTGATTCCGTTGGCTGCACGGATCTGCACTTTTGATATATACGTGTCTGAGCGTGGATAAAAAAACCAAGTTTGATCCGGCCCAAGTATCGCCAAGTGTTGTATGTCATTACGGCCCAAATATACAGAAATATTAGAAACTGGATTTGTCCCAATATTAGTAACCTTTACTCTATAGTAGGTTCCTGCTATATCTGTTGTATCCTTTGTGGCATCCACGTCTAATGCATATGGAACCCTATTAATCTCTGGCCTCATGAGATAATATATAAGAAATACAGCGATAACTGCCGCTGAAGCAAAGTATACATACTGTTTTTTCAATGCTGATTTATCAGTATTGGCTATCCGGTTCAGTATGTAATAAAAGTTTGAAGATTTGGTTATCGTTGTAGCTTATTTCATAGACTTATTTTGGGAATATTTGTATATTGTTGGTGTCTGCATTTTACGTCCGAACCATAAATCGGATATGCCATTCGAAGATCTCACCTGTACCAATGTCATGCCCGTTATTTTCTCAATTTTCAATAGTCCCTGCACATCAATGTAATAATCTCTCGCAGTGACTACTATGAATTCCAATCCCTGCTCCTCTACAACTATGTGATTGTGACTTGGAGAAATTTCTGATACAATCGTATGTAATATCCAGTTCAAACATTCATCAATTTCTAGTTGCGTTACTCTTACCACTTATATGCAGGTGGTAAACAATTTCTTAAGAAATTTGATAGAATTTGTCCTAAAAAAGAGTAGTAACTAATCACATGTTAATTCCCTAGTAACTTGATGTCTTAATCTATGTGCACAACTTATCATTTGCTTCTTTAAACCTCATACTAATTTAATTTATTTTCTAAAATATTCAAAATTTCATTGTAAGCTAATATCCATCCTTCAGGCCCGATACCGTCTAATCTATTCAATCCATCTATATTCAAGCGTTGCCACGTCTTGTCTAGACGCTGAACTAACATAGGGTAATCAACAATTCTTAGCATAGACTCATCGTTTTTGCTATCTCCGATGCCAAAGAATACTACATCATCTTTATATTTGTGCCTGTAAAGATCGATAAGTAATTTTACTGCCGTGCCTTTATCGTTTCCCCCTGTAATATCAAAAAATCTGCCTCCAAAAATTACTTTTAGGTCTAGCTCCTCGGCTTTGGTAACGAAGAAATGCAAATCATCTTTGTCTATCTCTATTATTGTTTCACCGTATTCCCTTTGAATCATACGGGAGACCGCTTCCCGAGACATATCGGTCAGCCTGGAAATCTCATCTATTGACAAATCTGATACTCCCTTGAATTTTAAATTGTAGTTATCTCTAATACTTTGGAGATCAGATCTAATTTGAGCTACCTGCTTGCCCAGTTCTATAGCTCTAAAATTGCCCGTAGTTTTGACTCCGTAATTTGATACTGACTCTTGGATATCTTCAAAATAGCCAACTGGGATGAAGATAGCTCCACCATTTTCTACTATGAATGGATCAGGGAGGCCAGCTTCTCTAATTATTTCTACTTGTTCTGCTCTTGTTTTAGACGAACATAATACTAAGGGCACTTTAATTCGTACCAGCTCTCTCACGTACTTTTTTGTTTTAGAAAAATGTCCTGTGAAGATATCAATGAGGGTACCATCAATATCTGTAAATACTACTCCCTGGGACATCTGACAATACATGTCAAGGCCTGAGTTATAATCAATTACTTTGCAAAGGTTCTTGAATGCTATATTTTGAAGTGATTTATTCTATTTTTTGATGCAATTCTAAAACGAATACTCCGTAAGGGAGATTATTTTCATTATATAATTTAGGGTAAAATATGATTCTCTAATTATGCTATAATGGTAATCGGTACTTAAATTTATGAGACGTAAATTTCTTAATTCGTTCATGTTTATAATGATCTTTTTTACGCTCATATTATAAATGGTGGAAGGATTGATGCGTATAAGACTAATATATTGTCAATTTTCTCATTAAGGCTATGACGGCAAAAAAAGGCAAGTTGTATGTAGTGGGAATTGGACCTGGTCATCATGATCATATGACTTATCGTGCGAAACAAGTAATTGAGGAAAGTGAAATAGTTGTGGGGTATGACACGTACATTTCTCTGGTCGAAGATCTAATCGACGGTAAAGAAGTTTATAGATATCCCATGACGCAAGAAGTTGATCGGGCCAATCAAGCAATTCAATTTGCAGAAGAAGGAAAAATTGTGTCATTAGTGTCATCTGGAGATCCGGGAATTTACGGAATGATAGGTTTGATTTACGAAATTCTTAGTGATAAAAAGTGGAATCGGGAGACAGGGATATATGTTGAATGCGTACCTGGCGTTTCGTCCTTAAATTCGTGTTCTGCACTAGTCGGTTCACCGCTGATGACGGACTTTGCTGTAGTGAGCATGAGTGATTTGCTTGTTCCTTGGGAGATTATAGTGAAACGAGTGGAGGCTGCTGCGGCAGGAGATTACGTGACTGTCATTTACAATCCTGCAAGTAAGAAGAGGGTTCACCAATTGAAGGACACGAGAGATATTTTTTTGAGATACAGAAAACCCGAGACTCCAGTTGCGATCGTTAAGGGCGCATTCAGGGAAAGTCAGGCCATTGTAATGACCAGTCTTGAAGACATGCTGAATCATACCGATATGCTGGGTATGATTACAACAGTGATAGTCGGCAACTCTTCGACTTACGGTTATGAGGGGATGATGATTAATCCAAGGGGTTACCGTTCTAAATACGAATTAATTCCAACGACGTCAGCAACTAAAGCCTAGAATCAACAGCCTGGGCCTGCAATACTACAATAGCCCATGGGCTGGGTTACGCGTTACTATTTCATATCGTCGGCTGTACTATTGATCTAAATCCACAATATTTTTCCGTGGCAAAAAATGCTTCGTGTATATCTCTCAATGCATACTTATTACTTATGGTTTTTCTCAAATTAATTTTATTAAGGCTAACTAGTGAAACAGCCTCTTTCATTATACTTGGGGTTGCACTGAAGCTCCCGTATAATGAAATTTGGTTGTAGTGCAACCAATTCGGATCCAGTTTCAGGAGTTTAGATTTCGGCATCCCTGCAAATAGTATTATCACAGAATCTTTACTAGCAACCTTCAATGCCAAATCTAGGGCGTTAGGGCTGCTAGTCGCCACTACAATTGTACTCCCCCCGATATTTTGAGTTGAACTCATGATTTCGCGTACAGAATCCTCCATACTGTTGTTTACAAATGTTTGATCTGCTCCTAATTGTCTAGCCATCTCTATACGGGAAGAAATTTTGCCTATTAGAAGAGTCTTTGCTCCAAATAATTTTGAGATTTGTAGGTGGAACATACCAATAGGACCATCTCCGATTATTATCACATGACTGTTGTCTGTGGATGTTCGAAATTTGGAGTGGGCGTTTAGACAGCATGCCAATGGTTCAATTAAGGCCGCCTCTTCATTGCTTATATTACCTGGCACTGGGACAATCCCCTCTATTAAAAGATTGTTGAGTGGGATTTTGATATATTCTGCAAAACCTCCGTTAATGCTTGACCCTATTTCGCCAAGGTTATTACATAGATTGAATTTGCCGTTAATACAATAGTAGCACTTAAGACAGGGAACAAGTGGCGATATTGCAACACGAGTTCCCCTTGGTATTGGTGTAGTTTTTCCGACACTGTTAATGGGGTATAGTGTTTCAGCACAAATTTCATGGCCCAGTATTATTGGAGGATGGACCTTGGTATGTCCTTGATTGTAAACTCTTACATCATACCCACATACTGCGCATGAAAGTATTTTCAGTATAACACTGCCGTCACTGGCCTGTTTTATTGGAACACTTTCCATAGAAATACACTTAGGACTATTGAATACTGCCGCCGTCATTTCCCTAGGGAGCATATTTGTAATCAGATAGAAGTCTTACGTAAATCCAGATTCCGCAGAGTTTGAGCCTATGTGATAGTGGATATCATCAACAGGTTTTGACAACGTACTTTATTCGTTCTCCTTTTTCAGTTTGTCTGAAAATGAAATAAACTTACCATGATCGTCTATCTTTATCTGCGTGTTAACTCTAATGCGAAGTCCTGCATAGCGGAACAACGCTAGAAGCTCGCCTCCTGAAATCGGACTTGTTATTTCACCTTCATTAATAAGCTGAGCTATTTTCTTTATTAACAATCTGGTTTGGGATGGATACTGAGCTTCAGCAAGTCGCAAGACTTCATCAGCTCGATCGTATAGTAAAGATGAGAGAACTTCTCTATCGGTTTTCGGGCGTATCACTTGGCTGTCACTAGTTTGCTTTATCTTATCTAACATTGCAGCATGTTCTCGCAGTCTTTTCAGCTTTCTTGCTTTAATAAGGGCTATTTCGGGGTCGTCATCTTGGTTCATTACCCTTTTATCACTCCCAGTGGAACTAGACGAGCAACTTTGGTAGCGATCCCCAACCGATGTGATACTTCTACAACGGCGTCCACATCTTTATAAGCGTCGGGTGTTTCTTCAACTATTCCGTTTTTACTCAATGCTCTGATATAGATGCCTTTAGATTCTAATTGTTTCTTAACACCATCGGCCGTATAACTTTTCTTAGCAGCAGATCTCGACATAGCCCTTCCAGCTCCGTGTGCAGTAGACCCAAAACTCAAATCCAGTGATCGGACATTGCCTAGCAATATCCAGCTAGCAGTACCCATGGATCCTGGGATGATAACCGGTTGTCCTACATTTCTGTATTTTACTGGAATTTGTTCTAATCCTGCTGGAAATGCTCTTGTTGCGCCCTTTCTATGAATTACTAAATCCCGGGTTCCTTCTCCACCGACCTTATGTCTTTCTACTTTAGCAATATTGTGTGAAACATCATATATTAATTGCATATCTAATTCATCCTCGTTTAAGCGCAAGATCTTTTCGAAAGACTTTCTAGTCCAATGCGTAATCATCTGACGATTGCACCAGGCAAAGTTCAATGCTGAATACATCGCCTTTCTATAACCCTCTCCTTCTTCGGAATTATTGGGGATGCAGGCAAGTTCTCTGTCAGCGAGTTTCATGCCTTTTCTTCTTAAAACTCCCTCGGAAACTCTCAAATAATCACTACATACTTGGTGTCCAAGCCCACGAGATCCGCAATGGATCAGGATAGTTACCATTCCTTCCAAAATCCCCATTTGCTTGGCCGCCGTTTCGTCAAATATTTTGTCAACCCTTTGAACCTCGAGAAAATGATTTCCGGATCCAAGAGTTCCTAGCTGCAACGCACCTCTCTTTCTCGCTGTCTCCGAAACAAACCTTGGATCTGCCCCGGACATGTGTCCTCCTTCTTCACACACGTCCATATCTGACTGCCAACCAAATCCTTTTCTTATGATCCAGGGAATACCTTCTGCCAGCAGATCAGTTAGCTCAGGCCCTGATAACTTCGTCCGACTAGAGCTTCCGACTCCAGATGGTATCGTGGCAAACAATTCATTAACTGTATCCTTTAGCCTAGGTCTAAGCTGGCTCTCTGTAATGTTAGTCCTTATCAATCGGACACCGCAATTAATATCATAACCTACGCCGCCCGGACTAATAACACCGTTTTCCAGATCCATGGCAGCAACCCCTCCTACTGGGAAGCCGTACCCTTCATGACCATCAGGGAGTACCACAACGTGCTTTACTACCCCAGGCAATGTTGCGACGTTCGATGCCTGATCTATAGTTCTATCTGCAACCATCTTGGAAATCAAGTGGTCATTTGCGTAGATTGTCACAGGGACATTCATACCTCTAGATTCATCCCTATCTATCCTGTATTCAAAATCTCCCAGCTTCCGGACCTGCAAGTTTCCATTTTTAGTTACCAGGCCGCTCATGCGATGGTCATTTTACCGAGCAGTCATTATAATCTTTTGACAGAATGACTTTGGCCGCATATATAAATTAAAATTGCCCTACAATATATTCAACTTGAATAATCTCGTTATGTGAAAAACAAACAATATTTATTTTACTTTCTTTCCGTCTTCTAGTGAATGCCGATACTACCCATAGATTCCTGTCGATATGGCAGCAAGAAAATAAAAGAGATATTCGAAGAGGATAAGAAACTTGAATACCAGCTGATTTTTGAGGGAGAAGTAGCAATTGCACAAGGAAATCTAAACTTGATACCAAACTTAGCTGCGAAGGAAATTATCAAGGTAGCTCTATCAAAATCAATTCCTTTGAAAAGAGTTAAGGAGCTCGAAAAGATTAGTGAACATGATACAGCAGCTGTAGTAGAGGCTCTTAGCGAGAAATGCAACTCGTTTGCAAAACCATGGGTACATTATGGCCTTACGAGCAATGACATTCTTGATACGTGCAATTCCCTACAAATGCGGGACGCATTCGGAATCCTAGAACCAAAACTTTCAAAATTATGTCTTCTATTTTTGGAAAGAGCGAAAAAATATAGTAGGACACCCGCTGTCGGTAGAACTCATGGACAGCACGCAAGCATAATTTCCTTTGGGCTAAAATTTGCAGTGTGGGCAAGCGAACTAGCTCGTCATTTAGAACGTATTGAAGAAGGTAAAAAGAGGTTTCTCGTTTGTAAGACTCTCGGAGTAGTCGGCACCGGGTCATTAATGGGAACTAAAGCAATAAAGGTACAATCAGCGGTCGCCCAACGATTTGGTTTAAGGCCGATAGAAGCAGCAACGCAGGTGGTACCAAGAGAAAGGATTGCTGAGGTCCAATTTATTGTTTCGCTGATTGGTTCTACACTTGACAAAATAGGAACTGAAATTCGCAACCTACAGAGAACTGAAATTGGGGAGGTTGAAGAACCTTTTCGGCAGGGCCAGATGGGTAGTAGTGCTGTGCCTGTTAAGAGAAACCCAATTAAAAGTGAAAGGGTGTCATCTTTGGCTCGTATCCTTAGATCTCTACTGAGTGTCGCATTGGAAAATATTCCCTTATGGCACGAGCGTGACCTTACAAATTCGGCCAACGAACGATTCACATTACCAATGTCATTCATTCTTCTTGACGAAATGCTGGACTCGATGTTGGATGTTTTCGAGGGATTGAAAATTAATCAGCAGCGAATCAAAGAAAATTTAGATAAAACTGCAGGCCAAATTTATTCAGAATTTCTGTTAGAACGACTGATAAAAAAGGGAGTCCCTAGATTTTCTGCCTACAGAGATATCCAGAGGCTTGCGTTTAAGGCCTCGCAAGAAGAAGAACATTTGTATAATGCAGTGACAAAAGACTCGGCGATTTCAAATACGTTAAGTACTACTGAACTAAGGAACGTTTTCGATCCAACTAACCATCTTTCTGCATCAGTCGCAATTATTGCAAAAGTATCCGATAGTGTAAGAAAGATAATCTCCAAAAGATGACGGTGATGATATTTTAAAGGATATGTTTGTAGTTTTTGTGAATAAGAGAACTGTATTGAATCGCCTTTTTTCTTGCAATGATTGACTCCTCTGGAAGATCAAGAGAAAGAGCCAATTTTCTTAGAATATGTTTTCTCAATAGATCATTTGGGCCAACTATTTTGTACTTCGCAGGAATTTCCATTGCCATGGAGATGAATTTTTTAGAAAGAAAAGGTTGTCTGAAAAAGACACCTAGGTCGCCGGTTATTTGATTTACTTCCTCCACTAACTCACGCTCATTGACCAACCTATCTGTTATGGCAGTGTTGATTGACGAATCACCTTGATTATAGATCGACCTAAAGCTATCATATCCACAAAAGAGTTCGTCAAATCCGTTTGCAGTTAGGATAGTTTTGATTCCGTAAGAAGAAGCTAATTTGCCTACAAAATAAAAAGCAATACAGTTCTCAATGTGTGATGTATTTTTGCATTGAATTTTCTGTTGGATCCTATGACAAGCTTGAATAAAGTCAACAGAATTTATTTCCAGTATTACATGGGTCATTTTGATCCTTGATGATATCAATTTTGAGTATAGAATATCGTGTGAATTTGAGAACCCAACAGTAAGTAACATTGGATTTAATGCAAGATTGTTACATACACCTGCTAGCAAGGTACTGTCAACACCCCCAGAAAATGCAATTCCCAGACTACCAGAACTTTCTATGCTCTCCTCCACTGTACTGAATATAGCATTCTTTAAGTCGGTCTTTAGCATCTAGTTCCAAATATTATTTTCTGCACATTTATGCGTTAAAGGAGATTTATCGCATTTATTCAAAGTGGATTAAATATTCAGGATTAAAAGCATGTCCACTTGTGAGAATCTAATTATGAATTACAATGTACCTAGTTATTGTTATCATTGCCGCTTATATAGGCCAACGATAAAATCTAATTCAATAATGAAAGAGATATAATGTAATCCAACTTTTTTCGATTATTAATGGGTTTAAGCTCTTGTAATTGGATAAAGTACACACCAGCAGATGACGGGTCTGGATATCTAACCTACATACATACTACTAGTCAATTGATCTTTGAGATAACATATTGACAACCTTCTTAAAATCAGAATCTTCGAGTGGCGCAGTTTTGGCAATATCTATATTCTTAGTAACGTGTTCAGGATTTTTTTGCCCTATCAGCGCAGCGGTTACAGAAGGAGTTGATCTAATGATTTGGATTAATTTGTGCACCTGATCGGTCATTTCTAAGTAGTCAGGTACCTTGGCATTCAACAATCTAGTCTGCAGGAGTGGCACGCTTGTAAATACGCCCAGGTTTAGTCTTTTACATGCTTCTAATATTGTGAGATTCTTCTCAGATCCTACGTCTTGATTTTTGAGGAAGAGTGCTTCGCTGTAGGCTAGATTATAAGGCAATTGTATGAATCTAAACCCATGATTCTTCTCTCCTACGTCTTCCGCTATCTTTACCATATCCTCTAAGGATAGGTATTCCTTACTATCCCTTGGCAATCTAAATGATGTCCATGTTGCCATTCCATAGTATCTTAATTTATTTTGTGACCTATATTTCTCATAAGTCCGAAATACCTCTCCAATCAAGTGGTAAAATTCATTTTTACTTACGTCTTCATTCCAGCTTTCGTAGGCGTTATGAATATACACTAGATCAATTGTGGTTAGTTTCATATTCATTAATGATTTGTCGATGCACCTCGAGATATAATTTGGATTTAGCACATTATATCCGGAGCTTATATCACCAGGAGATATCAATCCTGGTGATATAAACATCTTTTGAATGTATTGCATTACGTCTATGGATGGGTAGTCCCCATCATTGGTAATGTACCCGTTCTTTGTACAAATAAAAAGTTGATCTCTTGAAATAATGTCATCGTTAATGAGACGCCCGATGGCTCTTCCTATACTTTTTTCAGATTTCATATACCTATAATTAATTGCAGTGTCTATTACATTCACGGCACCGGATTTGACAGACTCGTATACAGCATTTTCAATCAGATTATCATCTAGCATAGTTGGCTCACCTAGATATGTCCCTATCCCTATACTCGAAAGAAATAGATCATTGAATTTGCGAAAATGACTTTGTACTATTTTGTTATTTTGAACTGCCTTGTTTACATATTCGGTTGTCCCTCGGGCAGTTGCAAATCCTTCTACAGCAGTGTATAAGTTGGTCAATGGACTATATTGGGATTGCATATAAATTAATGTTAAGCGTGAGTATGCTTCAAAGGTAAGTTTTGATACATTCAGCTAATCCATAAAGCAATCAAATTGGAGCTTGAGTCATAGTATTCGAGTCAAGTTCAATATTTCATTTCTATTGATATTATCATACAAAGAAACCAACTAATATGAAAATCCTAAATTTTTTTCCAAGTGATCGTCATCACATTTTATAAAGAAAATCCTAATTTGAGGCTAATGATAAGCATCAAAAATTGAACCGGCGCTAAAGAATTATACTAACTAGCATATTAGTGGGAATAATTATATCTTGTTACCCCTAAAGGAACCGCTATTACACTATTGTCAATAAATAAATTACAAAGTGCTCTTCGCTAGAGTCGAACGAAGTAGAATAGTATTGTGGGAGAATCACTACATTTCAAGATGTAAGCGTGACTTCAATTAATTCCAGATCAGCTTGGTTACTACTTCTATCTTGACCATCTATTGTCGCATTTGCATTCTCGTTAGATCTAGAATAACCTACCTGCTCATAATTTGTGTGCATCTTAGAAGTCCAATAACGATCAGATATTAGTCGCAATTCATCCAGTATTTCGTATATCGTGACACCAAATGTGGTAAGGCAAAAATCACTTCCGTGCTTTTTTATAAGGCCCGTTTTAAGCAACCTGGCCACTTTGGAGTAGTATTGCTTTCGTGTAAGATTTAACTTATTTACTAAATTCGATGCATTCCCGCCTGCTAATGCTATGGTTGAGAAAAGTTGAAGAGACTCGGTATTGGATATGCTGTATAATATATCTCCGGTTGTTAACATTTTTCGTAAACTACGTCCGATCTTAACAATAATGCCTACATATGGATTAGTAGTCAGAAATTAGTACATTTATCCAGAATTAGGCATTCGATAACAAAAACAATAGTGACTGTCTAAATGGTAATTTAGTTACTTCAAAATAGAAGTTTTAGAGGTGCTGTACAATTTGAGGAAACTATGTAAAAGATTCCCTTACATTCAGTGACCCCTCGTTCTACTTTTGTGATTTTAAGATTTCTATTTCAGTTATTACTATTAGAGAACGCAAAAAACTATTTGGCTCTCACTTGTTCTAAAAGCCTTGGTAAAGTAGCATCTTTTGATAAATACTTGAAATATTGAATAAATTGTTGAGCCAAATACTGATCATTATATTTCGAAATAGCAGTAGTAAACTGTTCAGGATTTGAGTAATTTACAGTTTCGTATACCACGTGCGTAGCGTCCACCACGATAAAACTGATGGGTAATTCTGGTAATCTCAAAAGATCAAATCTGTTAGATCGTAATAGTCGTTCAACTAAATTAGAAGAATCCTGATTCGGGGGCGTCCGAATTATTGCATTAAGTCTGTTTTCAACACTAATCTGCTCCGGATTCCCATCCAGTACGTGCAAGACTACCCCTTTGCCAAATTTTTCAAATACTTTATTGGATACATGGGGCTGATGATATCTGGTCGCAAAATAAACCTCTTTTTCAGCCTTTTCTAATAGACTTAGTACCTCCACGATTAAAGCTTCGTAATTCTTTATAATATTAAATCCAGTCAAATGAGTAGAATTTAGTATGCTTTTCAGTTCGGTAGTGCCTAGAATTTCATTTACTATTGTTTCTTTTTCTTCTGAGGGAAAATCAGTACGTGCTCTCAATACATCGATACTCTTAAGTTGCCAGTAGCTGGATATAGTTTCTTCCATCGTCTTAACCTGAGAGTTAAAAATTAGGGAACCAAATGTGGTAGTCCGGTAAAATGATCCACGTTTTTCAATCAGTCCTGCATCACATAATCTCTTTAATCTTACATAGAACTGTTTTTTACTCAAGTTGCCGATATAATTCGTAGATGATGCTCGCATACCCGAAAATGAGGCTCTTAGGATATTAGCGCTATGCCTGTCTGCTAACAAGGAGAATACATGTTCCCTGCTTATAGCCATAGCTTTTTGCATTTACTGCCTATCTAGATTCCACTCTGCGTCCCAATTAAACTTAACGGCTCAATCCTCAATTTTTATCATTAAAAAGGCACGAATATGGAGGTTTCGCATCAACTGGAGAAATTATGGCCATATTCTCAGTTAATACTTTTCGTGGAAAAAAAGCTACTGTGCTTCCACAAAAATTTAATTCTAGTATAAAGCCACGTGAATCGATATCTCATCATTTTACACTAAGGACATTCTTAACTTATGATCTGAACTTGGGGAAGCAATAATTTGATGGAATTTTTGTTATTGAAATCATTCTAATAAGGCATCACTAATTGCTTATATGCAATGAGCTTTTGCTAATTTTGTTGTTTGAAGATAGGTTATTGAAGTCAAGCCCTTTCATACTTGGGGTTTTGATTGGTTTGTTTATTGCTTTGTATCCTGAACTGTCCTATTCACAATCTACTAGCATCCCCCCTATAACTAATGATAAGATTCCACCAGTTATAGCTGTGCCTAATGATTCTACTCTAGAAGCAACTAATTCTAGCGGAAGAATTGTAACTTTCAATGTCGTAGCCAGGGATCAAGTAGATAACATTGTAGGAACAACATGTACTCCAGCATCAGGATCAATTTTTCCAATAGGGAATACTAAGGTCCTCTGCGAGGGAACTGACAAGCATGGAAATAAGGCTGTTAAATCCTTTCAGGTAAAAATACAAGATAGTACTCCACCAGATACATTCATCATTGATTCCAAAGTGGCGTGGACTGGAAAAATAAATTCAACTTCTTCCACCGCGTCTGATGAGATTAATATTGAAATATCTGGAAGCGACTCAGTTGGACTAGACTATTACGAGTGTAAAATCGATTCTGGCAAATGGGTCCGTGTTCAAAATCAGGCAATTGGACAGATTCTGTGCGGATATTCTCACCTTCCAGATGGAATTCATATTTTTCAATCTAGGGCAACAGACAAATTTGGCAATATTGATAATTCACCTGCTGTATTTACTTGGACGGTAGTCTCACTTAAAGAAGGAATACAAGATATGATTAAGTTAATCTCTGAAAGCGATTTAACAGAAAAAGGAAAAGCTAATTTCAACCTTCCCCTATTTGAATCTCAGAAGTTGTTACCTTTAAGTACGTACGATAGAAAGCTCGATGTTTGCTTTAACATGGATTCATTCTTGAATAATATAAATAGTTTTTTCTTGAAAGATAGTTTAAGTGAGTCTGATAAGAACCAATTGATTTCTTCTATATTATCGATTAAGGATCGTTTAATGTGTACAGAAGGACCTACTTAGCACGTATAGTTTATCATGTTTCAAATCGTTTTACTATTCCATGCCTAGTGATTAAAGAAAAATGAAAAAATGTGCTAAATGCAATATAGAAACAATAAAGACGTATTCATGTGAACATACAGACAATCTTGATACATGTTCTGAATGTTATGAAAGAATACACTGGAATTTAACAAATTGATATGTTGATTGAATGGAATAGAATTATATGGACTTTTTCGTGGCTTGTTCGATCAATCATTGAGTGCAACGATGATGAAAATTATATGCAAGAAATCTTAATTCTATAGCATATGATACAGTATAAATTTTATATCTAGTTGGAGATCCAAGAAAAATAACTATGCCTTCAGAGTTCGGCGGCTATGAATGGAAAATAACTAACAGGATAAAGGAAACTCATAATGTTTACACCTACATTCTAGCGCCCGTATCGAATTCTCAGAAATTTCTGTTTGAAGTAGGTCAATTTGTCATGCTAGGGACGTTTCTAGGAAGACCTACGGCTTCGGGAAAGATGGAAGAGAGCTTCGTACAACGTGCCTATTCCATAGCTTCATCCCCTTTAAGAGAAAATTTAGAGCTTACAATAAAAGACGAGAAACCGTATGGCTATATCAATCCTAAAACTGGTAAGGCTGATGGCTTCGCTCCATACTTCTTCGAGCAGGTCAAAATTGGCGACATGGTCCGTCTTAAACCTGATCTGCATTCTGATCATTTCATGTCTAAGGTTGCAAAGGGAGTAGAGAAGGATATAGCATTTTGGTCAGGGTCTAATGGTGGAGAATCAGCGCATTCCTTGATACAATTCATGGAGGATGCAAAGGATCAAGAATTCAAACTAATTCTTCTGTACAGCAACCCGAATCTATATTACCCTGAAGACAATAGCATTAATGTAATTTATTATGATTGGTTAATTGATAAAGCCAAAAAATTGAATAATTTTAAAGTTGTATTTACTTTTACGAAGGATAAGGAAATCCCTTATTCTGATCACCCTCGACTTGCATTCAGAAAGGGCAGATTCTTTTTGAATGAAGAGGGCGCACCGGAAAGAACTCTTTCCAAATATCATGCGAATGTGAATGATTGTTTTAATCCTATTTGTGGAAGCAGTGCTTTCATAAACGGCACAAGGAGGCTTCCCGATGGAAGAATCATCAAGGGAAAAGGAATTATGCAAAATCTTGTAGAAATAGAAGGTGTTAAATCTGAAAAGATTGATAAGGAGCAGTTCTATCTTCAACAGGTGGTGGGATGATAGTTTTTTTGCTAAATCCTATACGAATCAACGAATTATACCGCTACAATAGTTGTTCCAATCCGACTTCCAGGGATCTAATACCAATTATGCGCTAGGTTCCAAAAATGGTTCTATAGATTCCAGTAACAATTCACGAAAGAACTTACCATGCTAGGATCATCCGAACAAATTTATGTCAAATGGATTTCCGAAAGTTTACGTATTCATAGGCAGACATAGAGTTTTCAAAGGCATAGTGTACTTTCTGAAAGTCTTTTCTAAATTCAGATACATCTTTCGCTACTTTAGCAGGATCAACCTTGTCTATCACTACACGTTTGATCAAAGATGCTATATCTTTCATATCACTTTCCTTCATCCCTAATCTGGTTACTTCAGGAACGCCTATTCTCACGCCACTTGGGTGCATATAATGTCTTCCAGCTTTAATATCGCCGGGTAATAATTGTCGATTAAGAATAATATTCGCCTTCTCCAATTCCTTTTCGACGCTGCCCCCATCACCAAATTTGGAAACATCCACGGCAATTTGATGGGATGCCGTGTACCCTCTCTTTTCCCCTAGAACCCCGAAACCGTAGTTGGCTAAAGACTCGGCAAGTGCTTGGGCATTACGGATTACTGTCTTTGCGTACTCCTTGCCAAATTCCAACGATTCCGCTAATGCAATCGCTTTTCCAGCTACATGATGAAGATGATGACTACTGGTATTCCCGGGAAAGATTGCCGTTTTTATACTTTCTGCGTGCTTTTGCAATGACACGATGATACCCCCTTGTGGTCCCCATAAGGTTTTATGAGAACTCATGGTGATCGAATCTGCACCCTCCTTAAGAGGAGCCTGGAATTCACCTCCAGCAATCAAGCCCGCGACATGTGCTCCGTCGTAGTTAACGTAAATTTCATGTTCATGCATGAAATCTGCTAGTTCTCTGACAGGATGAGGAAAAAGAAATAAGCTTCCTCCGAACATGCCAATAGCCGGTTTTTTGTTCTCCGACACCATCTCCAATATTTTTTTCTTCGTTGCATCGATATCAATTGTCATGTCCTCTTTAGAAAATGGATAATGTTCAATGTTTAGACCATGCACGAATCCTGCGGTACCAAAGTGTTCTTTTTTTCCGTGTGATATATGCCCACCGCTTGGAATTGAAGCGGCAAGCATGTAATCTCCTGGACTAGAAAAAGCAGAATAAATTGCAAGATTTGCAACCACTCCAGAAGTTGCTCTACAATCAGCAAATTCGGCGTCAAATACTCGTCGAGCTAATTCATTACATATTAGCTCAACTTTATCGATGTAGACACATCCAGCATATACTCTTTCCCCGGGCCATCCTTCTGCATATCTGTTTGCAAAATCTGAAGCGACTGCTTCTCGTACCGCAGGACTAGCTACATTCTCACTGGCTATAAGTGGCAAAGAATTACTGAACCACTTGTGATGTTCTTCCAGTAGTGAAAATACATTGTCATAAGATTCTTTGGGGTCCACCATAGTTATTTAATCGATTTTTTGGCGATTAATTCCTAATTTAAAATATTGCATGCAATTAGAAATTGAAAATTTTAAGTTATGGCATTTTGGATATTATTGTCACTCAGATTCATGGGGG
>DASWDL010000345.1:0-8529 GCA_036395315.1 Nitrososphaeraceae archaeon | reverse complement strand
GCAACAACCACGATTTCTCCTGGTACAACCCTATAAGTATCCAATTCTATAGGAGTTTCAACCTGAGTATTCTTGCCATAATTTCAAATTGTTTTGAAGAAGTCAGATTATTTCTGTAAATTAATGAATGACTGTTCTTATTTATAAGAACCTCCCTTATAATCGGAAAATATTAAATTTTGCTATTATCCTGCAATAGATCTTACAAGTTCTTCCAATTTTTCCGCCATTTGAATTTGATTGCTGACCATAGCTTCGTTAGCCTCACATCCTAAATTTTTTAACTTTTCGAAGGTCACCGAGGATACTACGAAAAAATTGGCAAAATGTTTGGATATATCCTGGTGTGACCGAAAACGTTGAACAAGATCGGGCGATCATTATAAAAATTTATCGACAAATGGAGGATTAATATGATTATATATTTTTTAAACAATCTGCGTACTGATAGAGAATCTGCTCCTGAACCTGCGTTTGAATCGAACCTGGTCTTAGGCGCCTAAGCTTTTTAATTGTCTCTTCTACTGAAAGATGTTCACTCTTCAGCAGAAAGGCAGCCAATATAGTTCCTGTGCGACCTTTGCCTGCAGCACAGTGTACCAATACGGCAGATTTATTCGAACTTATTTCATTTTCAATAAATGATATCGCTGATTTTAGTTGTTCAATCGTCGGGGCCTTATAGTCTTCAACTGGCAAGTGCAAATAATTAATTACGGAAGAGGACTCGCTATTTCTAACTGTTCTAGCCTCATTTGGAGCACGGAGCCACTCGGTAGGAAGAGGGACTTCTCTCACGGTCACGATACTTGTGATACTATGGTCCAGCAGCCATCTAAACTGGTCAATTGTGAGAGGTAGTCCTGACCCCGCAAGTCTGTTTTCGATAACCCAGCTAAAATTCGTAGGACTAGATGAAATCCTACTGTAAATCCATCTGTAAGCGTTCCCTATTAAGGTCATGTAAACCTACATTGCATAGAACGAAGTACGCGACAAATAAAAAATCATATTCCTTCCTTTAATCGACTTACGCTTTCCCACTTGGACACAATTCATTGCGTCAATGAAACTTCGATGTATACGTCATCTGGAATTTTTAAACGCATAAGCTGGCGAATGGAACGATCATCTGCGCCAAGATCTATAACCCGTCTGTGAATTCGTAATTCGTATTTATCCCATGTATTTGTTCCTTGGCCGCAAGGCGATTTGCGGGTAACAACTTTCATTGTCTTGGTAGGAAGAGGGTGCGGGCCTCTGAGCTTGATACCATTTTTTTCGCCTATGCCCCTTATTTCAGAACACACACTTTCCAACATCGTGAGATTGGTACTGGTGAGCTTTATTCGAGCTTGTTGTGCCATTAGTAAGAATCACATGAACAAATCATTTACTTTTTTGCGCTCGGATCGAATTTTTCAGTTATTAATTTAACAACACCCGCAGCAATAGTTGTGCCCATATCCCTCAAGGCAAATCTACCTATTTCTGGAAATTCTTTAAAAGTCTCAATTGCGAGGGGTCGAACTGGTTTAATCCTGACAATTGCAGCATCACCAGTCTTTAAAAACTTTGGTTTCTCTTCCACCGCACCTCCTGTCTTAGGATCGATTTTAGCAACAAACTCTGATATTGTTGCTGCAACTTGTGCGGTATGGGCATGTAGCACTGGAGTGTATCCTGGAGCCATTGCGGTAGGATGATGTATGACTATTATCTGTGCTTCAAACTCCTTTGCCACCGAAGGGGGGCTGTTTACTGGTCCTATCACATCACCACGCTTTATAGATTTTTTATCCACACCTCTAAGGTTAAATCCTATATTGTCGCCCGCTTCTGCGGATTCCATTTGAGTGTGATGAGTTTCTATTGACTTAACCTCTCCCGTCACCCCAGAGGGCATTACAATTACCTTGTCATTCGCCTTTAAAACTCCGGTTTCAACTCTTCCAACAGGAACTGTCCCTACCCCTGTAATAGAATAAACATCTTGAATAGGAATTCTTAAGGGCTTACCAATAGGTTTCTCAGGAGGATCAAATAAGTCAAGTGCTTCACCAAGTGATGGCCCCTTGTACCAAGGCATCTTATCTGATTTTTTTAATAAGTTATCACCCTTCCAACCTGATAAGGGAATAAAATTGATTTTTGCCGTGTTGTACCCTACGAGTTTGAGCATTTTCTCAACAATTTCCTTAACTTCATTATAACGTGCTTCTGAATAATTGGAATCATCCATTTTATTCAAGGCAACAATTATTTGACTAACTCCTAATGTCCTTGAAAGAAATGCATGTTCCCTTGCTTGGCCTCCAGGGTCTGTCGCGGCCTCTGTTTCACCGGGTTTTGTTGACACAACAAGTACAGCTGCATCAGCTTCTGATGCACCAGTGATCATGTTCTTGATAAAATCTCTGTGACCTGGAGCATCTATCAACGTGTAAAAATATTTTGACGTTTCAAACTTTTGGAAAGCAAGATCAATCGTGATGCCTCTTTCTCTTTCATCTTTAATGCTGTCAAGGACCCAAGCATACTTGAAGGTATCGCCCTTTCCAGTGGCTTCCGATTCCTTAGCAAAAGCATCTATAGTTCTCTGGTCGATTACTCCCATATCGACCAACAAATGACCAACGATAGTGGATTTGCCATTATCCACATGACCAACAACGACTAGATTCATGTGTGGTTTCTTACCTGCGCTCATTATGGGTAGAGCAATGCATGGGCTTTATTTGTATTTCGTTAGCAAAAATGTTCTGGACATTTTAGCTTATCTCCAATTTGGCCTATCGGTGTGTGATTCCAGTTCTAGATACCAGATTTTGTAAATGGGAATTATGTAGATTTCGAGGGGTGAACCTTCATTTGTTGTTCGAGTACAAATCTCTACCATAGTCATCTTGGATTCGCACTATATCATTCTCATCGAACTCGCCAAACGACAATTCAAGTATTATGCATTCAGAATTTCCTGTGGTTATCCTATGTCTTGCACCCTTTGGTATAATTATATTTTCTCCCTCCTTTAAGACTGATTCCTTTTCTAGAATTTGCACTGTCGCATTCCCTTTGATAACCCTCCAAAATTCTTCTCGTTTTTTATGATATTGAAGGCTTAGACGGGAATCGGAATTGATGTGAAGAAGCTTAACAGTACAATGCTGGTTTTCAATAAATTTCTCAAATCGGCCCCAAGGTCTAACTTCTGAGTACACTTTCACTACAAAAAAGTAGTTTCAATCAAATTTAATGATTACTTTATTTTCATTATAAATCTAATTTTAGTTCGCTTTTATTTTCATACATATTTAAGTAATCATTAAGGTGCATTCATAATAACTACTTCCTGGGGGCAATAAATCAAGATGCCGAGAGTAATAGTGTAGCCAATTTTTGCTCCTATTCTTGTCGCCATAATTATGCCCATCCTGCTCTTATTAATTCAACGATAATAAATAGTTCCCAGTGGGGTAACATATAATCAATAAACTTCTAAAATACAGATAAAATAAAGTTATAACCAGTGGAACAATTCGCAATGCATGTAAATTACGTCTCCTTAAAGATGCATTCCAGAAAATTAACTAACTGAAATATCATTTTGCCTCTTATTTAATAGATATCAGAACTTTCTTTCCATCGATTTCTACTTCTTTATAGTCAAGATGATCAAATTTATTTTGACAGAATTCGACTGATTTCGCTCTGACCAAATAAGCAAGATCATCCTTAAATTTAGTAATCTCTGCAAGTTCACTTTCATTTAAGTTGGACACAGAGGCAAATGATAGCAAATCTGTGGGAAGATAACCTTTTTCCTTTCTTAACTGTTGTAAATTTCTTGCTAGGTCTTTCACAAAACCTTTAGTAATCAATTCCTCACTCCGAAAAGTTTCAATAAAGACCATAATCTGGAGTGCATCCGATTCTGCCATTGCATATCCCGCGGCTGCAGAATAACTGAGTTCGACATCATCCTTTGTTATTTCAAAATCGCTATCATCAAATTTTAGAGAATACTTTCCAAATGATCTCAAACCTAGTAATATATCATTTTGCCTTTCATTTTCAAAGGACGCTACTAATTTAGAAAGATTGTTCCTTAAATAAGGTGCAATTCTTTTTGTTTTGAGTCTCATGCTTAGGTTTATTAAACCGAGCTGCAACAATCTGTTGATTCGGTTATATTTATCCTTAAGTTCAGCTATTAATTCTAAACTAAGACGATCAGTGTTAAGCTGAGTTTTCATAAGATCAGTAAGGCCCGCCACGTTTGAAATTTCATCATTGTCTAGGATTACTGTAGCTCTACTTATCGGCCATCTTCTTTTTATTTTCGCCTTCATCCTGGCAGAGTTAGCTAAAGATATTATCTCCCTCACCTTTTCGATCTTTCTGTCTATGGAAGGATCGGTATCTTCTTCCATTGCGTGAGGCCAAGACTCAAGTAAGATTGATTTTTGGGTCATAAAGAACACCAAATATAAATAGTTGCTTATAAATGGGCAAAGAGGATGTATTAGTATATCTATTTGGCGTAATGTGTGGGCCAAAATGGAGTATATAACGCATCTTCTTTCCAAGTATTCAGAACTATCATCCCATAAATCATCCCTCGTAAATGGAACGTAAACTTGACTGAGAGAATTTATCACAAACTCCTCTATCGCCTTTGCACCTTCATTGAATTTACATGTATCGTAAGATGTAGTAACTGTAGACACCAACGATTGCAACCTTGAATTGATCCACTTTTCCATTAGTCCATAGGATTTACTGGCTTTTATTTTAGCTAAATCTATATTTTTCTTATCAAATTTATCATACTCACTATTCTGATGGAGGTAGATATGGAGATTGTAGAGTGTGCTCAGTACTTGATACGGTCTTGTAGAAAGCTCAGTAAGATTGAAACTTAGCGAATCGATTGGAGAAGATTTCCAGAGCAGGTAGAAACGTATCAAATCCACTGAGTTACTAGTAAGAAGTTCTCTAGCATTTATTACATTTCCCAAGCTTTTACTCATTTTATTTCCATTTTTATCAAGTATATGTCCTTGAAAAAGGAACGATTTGAATGGGGCCTCGTCAGTTTCACGGATTATTACATTTTCTATCAATAAGGTATATGCCCATCCTCTGGTTTGATCTATTCCTTCTGTCATAAACGCTGCTGGTACCAGACGCATAAATTCATCATTATTGAGCGATGCATATGGAGCTGCGCCGCTGTTATGCCATGTATCTAGCACAAATGGTTCACGTAACATTATGGTGCCACATTTGAAACATTTAATTTGAATCCTATCAATCCAAGGTCTATGGAGCTCGAAATCGAATCCTTTTGAAATATTAGTTGCTCTAGAAATTATTTCAGCCTTTGAGAAAAGTGCCTCTTTGTTGGAACACATTCCACATTTCCATATAGGAATTGGTGTGCCCCATACCCGTTCCCTAGTGATACACCAAGGGACCTTCTCTTTGATAATTTCTAAAAATCTGTTTCTCGGAGATTCGAAGAAATATTCCACTTTATACGCTCCGTTCAAGGGTTTGTCATAAAGCTTATCTATCATGTAAAAGTATTCTCGCCGTGCCAGCCAAACTACCTTGTGTCCAGATCTCCAGCACGTTGGATATTGGTGTATTATTTTTCCAGATTTTATTGATCCGCCAACTTCTCTCATGGCTCCGATAACCAGCTCATCAGCGTCTCGCACGTAAATCCCTCTAAATGAGCCTGCTTCTTCTGTGAAAATCACTTTGTCATCAATAGGAACAAATATTGGCAGGCCGCGTTTCGCTGCAATTTCAAAATCTTCCTGCCCATTTGCAGGGGCAAGATGGACCAATCCGCTGCCTGTAGATGTATCAACCAGCTTCTCGGCTACTACATAGTGAATGGAATTTTCGTCGGCTAGTTTCTTGAGTCCTGGTATTTTCTGTACAAGTGGATGGATATACCTCTTACCTTCGAGATCCTTGCCTAAAATAGTTTTTATAACTTCATAATTATCAATTCCAAGCTCCTTCATGAGTGGTTGCGATCTGTTCTGACCTACAATCCATACTTCATCCCTCACTGCTATGTAACAATAGGTTGAATCTGGGTTCACACCAATTAATTCATCTGTCACCAAGGTGAATGGCATAGTTGTCCAAATAATCAGGTATGCATCTTCTTGAGAGAATTTCATTTTGTAATAGAAAGATGGATCCTCTACATTTTTGTACCCTTGATTAACCTCTGCATTACTTAGTGAAGTTTCGCACGATGGACAATAGGCGACGACTCTAAACCATTCTTTTAGAATCCCATTTTCCCAGGCTTTCTTCAGATATTTCCATTCTTTTTCGATGTATTCGTCCTTATATGTCCAGTATGCATGGGAATAATCAAACGACATACCGAGCAGTTTGTCAACATCTATCCACTTTTTTGCATTATCCTCTATTAGCTTCTTACAGGTAGCTACGATAGTATCGATTCCCACCTTTTCAATGTTTTCTGACTTGCTGCCGGTAAGACCAAGGATCTTTTCTGCCTGAAGTTCGACCGGAAGGCCCTGAGTATCCCAGCCGGCCCGGAATATGACGTTATATCCCTGCAAGGTCTTGAATCTAAACCACATGTCTTTTATGATTCTGCCCCTAAGATGTCCGGCATGAGGTTCACCATTTAATGTTGGCGGCCCCTCAATGTATCCAAGAGTTGATTCCGTACCCAGACCATCCTTGAGCAAGCGAGCGTGATCTATATTTTGGAGATATGACCTAACCTCATCCTCAATCTTTATTGCATCGAACTTACCTAGCAATTTCATTCAAATAAGCGCCGAATTCCCATAATCACTTTGCATTTTTTATTTGTACTGATTCTCTTATCGTGGTTCGAGTGTTTCAACAGCAAAACTACCTATAACTAATATATTCTTCCTTGCTGCCGGATTTGTGAAAGATCGTAAACGAGTATTTTTCATTGCAAATCATTGATCAACTAAAATATAAATGAGAGCACGCATCGTCTTTTGATGATCCATACTTCGGAACTAAATAAACTCGATTCGAATAATAATCTTCCTTCAAAAATAGTAGCAATTATAGAGATTTCTAAGGGTAGCGACATAAAATATGAATTTGATCAAAAGACTGGATTCATTACTGTTGACAGAAAGCTTTATACTTCAATGGTTTATCCGTGCAATTACGGATTTATACCCAATACGTTAGAGGATGATGGAGATCCAGTAGATGTATTGGTTCTAGGATATTCTGCGTTTGTGCCTTTATCAATATTAACAATATTAGTTGTTGGTCTCTTATTCACTGAAGACGAAGAGGGTCCTGATGCGAAGATTGTAGCAGTGCCTACATCAAAAATAGACCCAAGTTTATCTGCCATTACTGATATTCATAACGTTCCTTCACCCTTAAAGGATCAAATAAAGCACTTTTTCGAACATTACAAGGAACTTGAGCCGCAAAAATTTGTGAAAGTGACAGGATGGGGGGATAAAAAATCTGCTGAACAAAAACTAATCCAGGCCCTTCAGAAATATACAAAAGATGTGTCATCTAAAGAGCTTTGAATTGTTCACTCCAACGAAAATATGATCTCATCATATCTAAGCTGACACTAGGTTTCCGCATTTTAAGAATTTCTTTAAAATCGGATGGAGAGATCGATCTAGTATGTGTCTCTGATTCCAACGCTTTTCCGCTTTCGAATAATTCATCTACTACACGCAATTGGGCTGATTGACATATGTCCTTTACATCGCTCGCACTGTATCCCTCAGTTAGCTTGGCAAGGTCCTCAGGCTTGAGTGACTTTTCCATCTTCAGACGTTCAGTATATTGGCGGAATAATTGTAATCGAGATGGCTGATCAGGAAGTGCGACGTAAATCCGCTTCTGAAACCTTCTCAAAAATCCTGCTTCCAAGGTCCATGGTTTATTGGTCGCGCCAATTACGTATAACTTGGAATCTTTTGCTTTTCCATTTATACCATCCATCTCGGTAAGAAATTGATTCTTTACTCTAACTTCGCCGCCAACTTCGCTATTCCTGGAGCCGAGGAGTGAATCAATCTCGTCTACAAAAAGGAGAACTGGTACGCCTTCAGTGTCATGGAGCTTACGCGCCAAATTAAAAAGCTTTGACACATTTTTTTCTGCTTCCCCTAGCCATTTACTCATCATAGAGGCCGCATCAACATTTATGAAATACCCATCTATTTCAGCTGCTGCTGCAGCGGCCAGTAAGGTCTTACCACAACCTGGCGGCCCGTAAAGCAAAATACCACGTGGCCATCCCAACGGAAACAGATCCATTCGCTTTGTCGGATAAACTATAGATTCCCTAATTGCACCTTTTGCATCATCTAGTCCTATAACTTGATTCCATGTCACATTCGGTTTGTCTTTCATAACTAAATCGTCAAATTCAGCGCCTAAACTTTCTCTTTCACTTGCCCCTTTTCCAATATTATTTCGGTCTATGTCTTGTGTAGGCTGCTGGCT
>DASWDL010000344.1:0-10164 GCA_036395315.1 Nitrososphaeraceae archaeon | reverse complement strand
AGTTTGATAAACAGTGAAAACCAAGTCGTCCTTATCAAATTTTCGACGTCTATCAGGGTTTTTATATTTCCACTCCAACCATTGCTTTAGATATTTAGTTGCTTCTTCACTTATGTAGATATCTCTTCCGACTTTAGTTTTCGAATATTCGGCTCTAATATGTATTTTGGCAGGGTTGAAAGAAAGATCTATGTCACGGTTTCTAATCGCGAGAGCTTCTACCGCTCGCATACCGCCGCTCGCCAGAACTAATAAGTAAACTTTAAGACGCCTATTGTTACAATTCAACAGTAACCTCCTTATATCAGCAGCATCTAGCGGCTGTTCATCTTCCCTGTGAATTCTTGGCATGAAAACCTTCCTCCTAAACTTGGCAGGAATCACATCTACGTCATGATATGAAAAATAACTTCGTAATGCAGCCAAATAAGCGACTATCGATTTTGCTGTAATACCAACCTTGACAGATTGAATATACTGGACAAATTTATCAAGCAACTCGTAGACATTTATTTTCTGTTGTATAACGGCGTCGATTATAGTGTTATAATCGTATTCAGGATATTGTAACGTGGTAAAGTTATCTAGAAGAACTAAAGCACTTGAATAAGAACGTGCCGTCTTCGGATTTTTTCTACCGATAGAATTAAGGAAGGTATTGACCTTGTCACCGTGGTGAACCATATATCCAATCTTATATAGGAAGCCATTAAATAAGCCTTTTATGCATAACTAATGCTAGTTAAATTGGGCAATATATTGCCGGTCCTTACCGATTTCAATTGAACAAAGTCAGATATAGAATACCTGAGTGTTATGAACGATGACCAAATTAATATGGGATAGGCAAGTAAACTTTTTTCGATACGATGGATAAATTTGAACCTTTATCTGCTGGTAAAGAACATGACAGGAATGAGAGCTTATCTGATATAGGAACAAATATTTCGCCAATTCCTTAAAAATTAAAATTAGAAAGACGATTCAACAATCAGTAAATGTCTTCTAAAAATGATTTAAATGGAATCCTTCTTGACAGAGTAAAGCTAAAGATATATGCTGCAGAACACCATTTGAATAATATAATTTTACTTGAGCATAAATTAAGTGATATCTCTATACCGGATATTCAAGTCGAAGTAGAAGTTGAGATCGATTGTTTTCTCGCTCAAATTATAGCAGCGATTGACGCTCTGCTTATTCAAATTAATAACGAGCTAGCATTGGGCATTGCCAATGAAAAGTTGGATCTTAGCACGGTTCAAAGCGCTTTGAATTCTAAAACTAAGAATATCGATTTGCTATCCGAATTGCATAAAGCATCAGAACGAGAGAATTGGTTTCGGTTACTGCGAGAACTTGGGAATCGAACTATGTATAGGACAATATTGCAAATAAAACAGGAGAAATTCACGCTCAATGTTGGTGATTATGTGGATAAAGATTTAATTCAATACTTTCAGGATAGCATATGGAATGTAAGGAGCATAGTTGATTCAATAAGAACAAAAGAACCACTTTTAAGGCGGTCTGCTAAGTTGCCAGAGTGACTAGAATATCTTCTCAACTCGTGAAATCGCCCCCAGGTAAACAAAATCTCAATCAATAATGAAGGAACGAAATGTACTTTATTTCATAGTGGTTTCGATCCATAGTCATAAGATGTGAAAATAATAAGATCCTACTAGAAGCGGCAAGGCTGTTTAAAGGGTCAATACGAGGAAGCTACTTTAGGATCGAATCAAGGCTCTCTATAATCTTATGTCCTGCTCTATGAAAGTAGTAAAATCTCACATAAATAATTGAAGCAAAGAGAATCATGGAAATTAGATGTATCATCATACCCAGACCGTGTAATTCAGATGGGAAATCAAATAACCCAGACTCATGTAAGGTGGTAGCGAACTCTCCGCCAATCCAGATTAAGATGAAGATAGAAATTTGAAACTGGAAAGACTTGATACTATGTGAACGCCAAGCCAGCCATAAAAATATTCCAAGTGCTACGAATAACAAATATAGTGTAATATTACTCATAAGAGCCAGAACTGGAGTTATCATCATACTGTAAGTTTCGCCTTTTTAACTCTAGTCATATAGATAAATACGATACCAAAAATTATTAAAACAATAATTGAAGCGGTTCTAAAGAATCCTTCGCCCAATACCTCCTCTCCTGCATAGTATGCCAAATGATATATTCCATGAATGAAAATGAACACTGCTAATAAGACTGTAAGAATTCTAAGATTACTCTTCAATCTTAAACTAAGGTATAGAGGAACTATGGCAGCAACAAACATGATAACTGCACTAGCCAGATGAAGTAAGTTTCCATCAGACAACTTAGTTAATTACTTAAGTTGTCATTAGCATATAGGTATTCTGCTCGAACTGATACTGTGAGTTCCACATCTGGGTTCCAATTTTGGGTTCCAAAGATGGGATTTGTCTCCATCTTGATAAAATACCGTAGTAAATATCATGTAATGGATAACCCTCTTTTTAGCAAAAAGACCCTGACATCATGCATCATAATATCAATACTGCTCATAGGTATGACTTATTCTTCACACTACTTTGTCCAATCTATATCCGCCAAAAAGAGCAGCTCAGACAAGACAACTAGTTCAGCTTCTACAGGCACTTCTGTTTCTTCTAATAATAACAATACTTTTGCATTAGATGCATTAGAATTGAAAAACGGTACCTACAGGTGGCAGAACACAAGTAATGGAATAAATCCTACTCTTCATTTGGTGGCTCACACGGATTATGTTATCAAGATTAAGAATCCTACGGACACTAAGCACGAGTTAATAATCGGATCAAACGGTACTGAACTTGCGAAAAGCAACAGTATAAACCCGGGTAAGAATAGAAATTTCGACTTCAATGCTAACTCCACGGGAGTACTCGAATATCATTGTGAGTATCATCCAGACACGATGAAAGGAATCATTGAAATATCTGGCCAATAAGTCAATAACTAATCCGGAACACACAGTCTAAGCGATAAAGGTGAGCCCTTCCGAAATTGTCTTCTATTTCTGTATTCCGTGATCAGTACATAGTTTTTGGCTGTAGTTGTCCGTAAAGCCGTGTGAACAGTAGTCCATTATTGACATACTCCCGTTATTCAGGTCTAAGTGCTTGACCTCGATTCAATTCGTCTGCCAATTTTTTTGAATTATTGTATGCATCGAAACCGAAATACCTACAGTGGCTCTCTTCAGTTTCATTAATCTACACAATCAGCTCATGCTAAGTTAAAAGGATATCCGACTTAATTACAACTGCTGGCGTATTTATTCAGGTATCATATGAATAAACCCAAACCAAAATTACTGGGCCTATTAATTCCAATATCTACTTGGTCAGTCCGGGCCGTACAAAAACAATGTCGGATATCTATTTGGCACTGAGCAGCAATATGTGGTGCATACGCAAATCATAGAGACAATAAACTTAGGTAGGCTACTAACTTTAAGTCAAAGGGCAAAGGTACTTGAATCAAAGATAACTTCCTCAGTAAACATAATCATTAAGGAACGATGGAGCTCTAGGCTGAAATTCAATACTTCGAAGGCTGGCTTCCAATTGAAACATCCTATCATCAAAACCACTAGCCATACGAAGCTGAGAAAAAGAGTCATCGGTTTTCAAAGTCACTAAAAATGACATAATTTCGTGTTTGGTTACTCCATGCTTAAGGTCATATTCTATCGTTCTGCTCACATTCATAATCCCTCCATATTTTCTATACATCCTTCTCTCAAACCGCTTAGGTACTTTACGATTATGTCTTGCATATTCTTGACGTGCCACTCTTTCATTGGAAAGATATTTTGCGTCAAAAACTGGATGAGATGTCAAGAGGTGAAATATAATCATTACTACAAAAATTAGGAGTACACTTGAGGGTAGTACTTGATAGTCGGCTTTTTACATCTTGGACATAACTTGGGAGTTTTAAGCTTTCTTGACAAGTATGAGGCCGACCAGAAGCATGATACACAGATTATAAATTTCCGACGGCTGAACCTTGTCTTGGGATTTGATGTCATTTGACTAACTCATTTCCAATTGTCCTAAATCGTATATCTAATAGACCCACTTTCTATTTAATCAATTCATCGGAAATAAAGACCCCAAAGTAAAACATTTCCAAAATAAGTCTGGTTGGCTGTCTCCTATTACCAATGTTCGACCAAGGCATAAAAAAACAAAACAAACTATAAAGCTTAGAGCATAGAACACGTGATATTCCTACAATGGCAAAGGTTGTTTTTATCGATTTTATGATACTCATATAGGTAATTTGGGTAAACTATCTTTTGTGTGCAGGTGGGTGAAAATGCTGATTAGTAGATATTTTTTATGACACATAAAATCTCGAGATAAATGCGGGCGATAAATAGTATGATTGGACACCAAGAGCCATATTCATATTCTTCGAACTATGAACATGATAGATATGCACTAGTATACAATAGCCTTAATACCAATGATCTCAATAAGACATCATTATGGTAGCTGTGTTCAGGCCCGAGGACCTTGGTAGAGGTTACAGGAAGATCATCGAAAACGCAATAAGAGATCTTAATCCAAACACCAAAGATAATGTCATCAAAGTTTTTAGTTCGTGGGACGGCACAAATTCAAGAAAAAAACTGAATGAGATGTTAGGTTTTAGGAAGGCTGAAGAGCTCTTGCGGCGGGTTAAAGAATATGATGATCCTGAATTAACCGACGAAGAGCGAAAAACAATCAAGGACATTTTTAAAGATTCTCTAACATTTGATTAGATAATGATTGGGTAAATGAATAGGGGTTTGCAAGAATTTTCTTCACCGAGCTCTTTCAAAATATTGATGTGTATTACTACGGAGCGTAAGCTTCTAGCGAGACGATACACATTTCTCCTAGTTCAGTGAGGATAAATAAGTTGACTTTTAAATGTAGAGTATGCGGTCTGCAATTTGAAGAGGAGAAACGCTTCCAAATCCACAAGAAAGTTCACGGACGAAAACCAAAAATAAGTGAATACGGAAGTCCAGAATTTAGTCAAGATCGACTAAGAGGTTGAAACATTAAGGATGTTAATAGGAGAAGTATCGAAAATTTCGTTAAGATGATAGAATATCGTCAATCTTAACTTGTCCTTCAACCCACGCTACCTGCGGAGCAAGCACAGTAGCCGAACTCATCTATACGCGAACCACATATTTCGCAGCGACCAATTTTATCATATTCCACTTCCCATGGCTCTTTGCCGAATAGCTTAAGGTGGTCATTAATCTCTTCTGGAACGATGTTCTCTTTCTTTGTAGTTGTTTTCCTCTTGGTCATCAGTATCACTCGTTAGTGTGTGTTAATTATATAATGTAATACTGTCCATACCAGTGAAATATCATAAACCTTATATCTAAAACCTCGCGTAATACATTTCCAGACCTGAAAATGACTGATGCTAATTCCTATGATTGGAAACTTGAGGGAGATTATTTTGAAGGATGTAACTGTGACTCGATATGTCCGTATATTTTCTTATTAGATCCTGACAAAGGATACTGCAATGTTACTGTCGCATGGCATATAGAAAAAGGCCACTACGAAAGTACACAACTTAATGGGTTGAATGCCGTTGCAGTTTTTGTTGCCCCCGGAAATATGTTCACAGGCCCAAAAATGAAGGCTATTTTTTACTTGGACAAAAATGCAAGCCAAGAACAATCTGATGCTTTATCGAAAATATTTTCTGGTCAATCCGGAGGATTCTTTGCTGCGGCAGCTAGCCTTAAAATCTGCTACGATAACTTTTGGGATAGAAGGTAATCGTCGTTGGCTACATATTCCAGAACATTTGGATCTAGAAATTGAAGCCATCAGGGGAAGTGATCCTAATAAAGATAGTTTAGTAACAAACCCTGCATTTACAGTATCACCAGGATATGATCCGATTATAGCCCGTTCAAGTAAACATTCCTATAAAGACCACGATTTTGAATGGGACAGTTCTGGCAAGAACGGCTTCTATTCAAAATTTAACTATGGCCCTTAACTGCCTGACTATTTTTTGCTAGAGACTGTGATTCTTTTTATATCATAAATAATTCATGCGTCAAGCATTGAACCATTGGGTTTCAGGACACTATTTTTGTTTTACTAGAATATTCTCAATGGCATTGTCATTTATAATAGTCCTGATGAGCTTTAATCGCTCATGTTCCGCTATCGTTCCTGACGACTGTATTGAATCAATTGCTTTAAGTTTCCAATAATTGTTGAGCCCCGCTTCCATTAGTAGTTCAGCGTGATTGATAATTACCCCAAAATTAGTGAGAGAGAATCGACCTTTGATCCTTTTTACAAGTCCTACTTCCATTAATCGTTTAGTTCTAAAGTAATACTGTTTTCTCGTAAGTCCTTTCGTCCCTTTCAAAACATTACAGTCAGCATTGCCTTTCGCAATAGAACAAAAAATATCCAATGATTTACTATCAGCTAGTGCTTCTATAACATCCACTAGAGTATGTCTTTTCGTCAACTAACAATTTACCTTAAAGTATCGAGTTCATAATGACTATATAAAGACAATTTAGCAATGCGTGGATAGACCAATATGAAATTACCCGGTACTTGTCAAAATATTAAGATTATCCATATATTCTTAATAGGGTGATAAATGACACAAATTTGACATCATTTTTATGCAGCAAAGCGCTGTTCACTATACTATCTGATAAGCTGTGCATTGGGATACTCGAAGCTGCATCTATAGGATTGCGTTCAAATTCAAATTCTAATCCTACTGCAAATCAGTCCAGAAAACAATACTACGTAAGACTCAAACGGTTAGTGAATATTGGCTTAGTAGAAAAAATTGGTTCTGTTTATACCATAACCACATTTGGCTCACTTGTCTATGAAAATCACCTTAAGAATATGGAGAAGGTGATATCAAATTACTGGCAGATCAAGACTATAGATGTCTTGAGAACTAGAAATGACTTTCCGCCTGATCAGAAAGAGAACATTATTAACGAATACGTCGCTACAACCAATTTAACTGGTACAATCAATCCAACTCAATTAACAAGCTACAATGTTGTAAAAAGATTCGAACAATTAATCCCAGAAGTTATGAAAGTTATTGATAACGCAGAAAATGAAATCTATTTTGCAACAAGGTATTATGATCCGCATGTTTCTAATATGATGTTTAATAAACTTGGTAAAGGTGTATCCAATACACGTACTTGATGGTAATCCAGAGCAGATTATTGTTATGAATAGGCCTTCAGCAATATTGAGAACTCCACCAAATAGGGAAACTGGTGAGATGGTAAAAAAGGTTCTGAGGTCATCAAGATTTGATTTAAAAATGTTACCTGGGTTGCCTCTTAGTTTTATCGTTGTTGACGGAATTCAAGTAGTCTACGAGACTCTTAATTTTGTTAATCCAGAGCAATTCACAGTTGCAGTATCAAAATATGACGATGTTTACTTTGCCCAAAGATTCATTGGATACTTTGAACTCCTATCGAAGAATGCAATCAGTCCTAAACTAAATCAGAAGATAGGGTAACTCTCTGAATTAAAGATATAAGAATTGTAAACCTTCATCAATTAACTAATCATAAACAAGAATTAGAATTTACTATTTACTAAGTTTGATTACTCATTAAAGAATCGCCCGTCAAAATAAGGTGGCTAGCGACGAAGACTACTTTGCACATCTAAGAGAAATTGATGGGATTCGTCGTTATGTTAGACATTGGATGAAAGGCATTGAATGGGCAAACTATTAAATCGGGAATCAAATCAAATGAATTTATTAAAATTAAAAAAGAAAAGTATTGAAAGCTTGGGTTAGCCAACAGTTGATGAGTTGCCAAGGTCAGTTATGTTTACTGAAGTAGTTGAATTTGAACTTGAACCTGAGCCTAAGGTACTGCCGCTGCCAGATTCAATCTGACCTCTAATTTCACCATCTGGATGACTGGGCGTGTGGACATTAACATAGGTATAGCCATTCTTTATTGCAGAAACAAGGTCAGCCAAGGTTTTACCTTTCATGGGTCCACTTAAAGACGAATCAGTAATATTTCCTCTAATTGCCATTCCAAGTTTAGTTGGGTTCTTTTTACTATCTTTTAGAAGATCAACTATAACTTCACCATTTGCACCAGCCTTTCCCATATGAATATGAGCACCAGTAGCATCAGAAAATCCAGTAATATTGACCTTGTACTTTATTGTAGTGTCATTATTTACTGTTCTAAAAGTCGTCTGACCCGTCGCTTTTGTATCTACTGGGGGAACTTCGTTAATACCAGACATGCTGGCCGTAAACTTTGCTGCAAATACCATCGAACTAAAGCTCGATGTTGCACCCAGAAAGATAAGACCAGCGATCATACCTAATAACACAAAATTGCCCTTCTTTTTGGATGTTTGAACTGGATCTGGATTTGTAGATTGCATTTGTATTATTGAAAAATAATACAAAATATATTAATTATGAAGTAACATTGTTACCTAGTAACTAAATACGATGAATATATTGTCTTAAATAACTATACCCATACGCATATATCGGATCACCGATACTGAAATAAAAATAATCTTTAGTTCTTATTAAATATGTAAACAAGATCTTGGTCTTAATTAGTAACTAACGAACCGATCTCCCAAAAAAGATGTATGTTGTACTACGTGAAATGGACAAAGATCCTAGTATACAAATAAATGATTAACAATATTGCAAGTTCTAAAACTACATTTATTCGGAGTTGAATTATATTCAGGGCGCCAGGTAGCTAGAAGTACAAGAGCTACACTATACCGAATTATTAACTTTTGATTGTATAGAGATAGAAATCGCAGCTGCCACAGACATAATATAGACTATCAAAATCTGAACACAGAGTCATTATCTCGTAGCAACGTGGACATTCAATCTCGTTTTCAATAACCCCCGGTACTGGTTTCTCTAGTGCAACTTTCTTCCTATTGGAGTCAGATTCAGATTCTAGCCTTTGATTGCTACCTTTATGATATTTTCTCACGATCATTGGTAACTTAGATAATATTCGTTATAAAGATTGGAGGACGACATAGGGAGGGAGGATGGGCTAACAGCTCATTCAGGTCCCAGAATTCCAAAGAAACGACAATCATTGTTACTGACCCTATTAGTTCCTATTTGAAAAAATTGACGCTACACTCGAAAGGGCTATCTAAGGTCGAAAGTATTTAAAGGAACATTCTGGTCAGCTGATTGACTGCGAGAGCGCGACAGTTATTTCTTAGGGATGGTGGACTTACATTTTTAGCTAAAAAAGATCGATACAGACACGCTACTTACTGACGTTCGAGAGCAAGTCGGTCCCAATTCCCACATGTTGATGCTGCTTCATAGGTACTTTGCAAGAAGGACAACAGGACATCGTCAGGTGAGCCAGCGGTACGGACCACATCATAAGGCAAAAGGTACTCTCCCATCTCTTTGTCGTAGGAGGCTTCAGAAGGTCGTATAGGGAATTTGTTGAATCCTAGAGGTTCCGGATATGCATAGGAATAGAAAACTGGCTGATCGACGGGACCTCCGCCAGGCCAAAAACCGCAACTACTCACCTCGTGGGAATAGGCTTCGACCGCAACGTAACGAGCCATGTTTGGTGCCGCCGGATGCGGAGGTGCTGTACGACCTGAAAACCGAGTAACAGCGAGATCAAAAGCCCCCCAGAAAAAATGGACTGGACTCACCTTGCCGTTAAACCTGCAACGGAAATCTGTAAAAACCCGATTGGCCTGTGCTAGTATACGCCACAGTCTATGAACATATCCGGGATCATAGGACTTATGTTTCTCATCCTTTTCAAATGGGATTCTGTCCGCAACTTCAACCGGTGTAGTCCATATAGCTACGGGCATCCCAAGTGATGATAAAGCGGTCATAGTTTCTTGATAAAAATCGGCAACTGAACGAGGTCGTAGAGCTACTGTTTTAGCACTATCCGTAGTTTGAAACAGAAGCTTATGGTCAATAAAATCGAAGTTTATTTCAAGCAATTGATCTTTGTAATGCATGGTTGAAGTTGTAAGTCCCCGGGGCGATACATATAGAGTAGTATTCCACCAATGATTTATGAGTGG
>DASWDL010000343.1:0-4941 GCA_036395315.1 Nitrososphaeraceae archaeon | reverse complement strand
TAGATATAGCTGGTCGTGGCCACTCAATCGAAAGTATGTCAAAGAAAGAAAGCAGCATGAGAAAAGTAAAAATTGGATGGCTCATTCCAGCTCTAGTCTCGCGCTCCCATGTCGATATCGATAGAAGTCTTACTAACAAAGGATAGATCTGTATCTATCGAATTGAAGAGAAGCAAAAGAGCCAAACGTATGAGTCTGCATGCAAGCATCTACGGAATTTGCGTTGTAGCACCAATCAATCAATCGATCGACAACATATATGACTTTATTAAAAGCAAATCACATTGGGTCTCCAAAATTTATGAGCATTATTCGCGTATTAGAGAAAAGATTGGAGGACATGTTCAAAAAGATACTCTCTTATTTGCAGGCAATAGGTATAGGATAAGAATTACCAAAGACAGGAACCAAGAATACGCAGTTGTTTCAGATAGCCTACAGCAAATAACATTCCATGTAAAAGATAAAAGAAGTTACAAGAGATATCTTCGCACATGGTACCGAGAGCAAACAAGAGATATTTTAGATGCGCGAGTTCCATCGACTAGCAGGCGACTCTCAATTCCTTATACCAAGTTTTCGATAAAGCAACTAAAGTCCAGGTGGGGGAGCTGCTCAAAGGATGGCAACTTGAGCTTCAATTTGCTTTTATCCATGTTACCCCCAGGGGTAATAGATTACATAATAGTTCATGAACTTGTGCATCGTGTAGAGTTCAACCATTCAAAAAAGTTCTGGCAGCGTGTAGAATCTGCGGTTCCAGATTATAAAGAACATCGCAAATGGCTACGGAATCATAGCTTACTTGTTCGGATAGATTAATTAATCACTTAATTGATTCTTATTAATTGTTTGACTGCTTCTTCCCAATTATCCGTATAATAGATTCATCCGTTCCTTTTTTAGGATACTGATGAATCATAAAAATGATAAAGCTGGCATGGTTAAAATCGTATATATAGAAAAGGTAAAATCACTTTTCAAAGCATTTATAGTACGTTCATCAATTATCGACATGACAACAATAGTACATTTTGAAATACCTGCAGATGATATTGATAGGGCAAGGAAATTCTATTCAAGTCTTTTTGGTTGGAAGATTGAAAAATGGGATGACCCTAAGGCGAGCATAGATTACTGGTTGATAAACACTACTGATAGTAAGGGTGAAAAAGGATTGGGCGGTGGTCTCATAAAAAGAATGCATCCTCAGCACCGCATTACAGACTATATTGGTGTAAAATCAGTAGACGAACATTCTGCTAAAGTACAAGAGCTTGGGGGTAAGATAGCGGTTCCAAAAACGGCAGTGCCTGGAATAGGATATTTCGCAGTCTGTCTTGATACTGAAAACAATGATTTTGCAATCTTCGAGCCTAATGAGAACGCCAAGTAGCTAATGGAAACAGCCTAGTAGATTTGTGGGTTTGCACTCTTAATTTTATCTGACAAGATCCTTTATCAGTTTTGATCCCGATCTTGAAATAAAGTTGTTAAATTATCATGATTGAAGGAGGCAGAAAAGTTGGGGAAGGAAGTATTTGAAATTCACAAATATCAGAACGGGGAGCTGAAGTACGTAGTTGCAAGGACTAACAAACATACTGAAGCTAAAGTAAGAAACGACGTGGAAAGAATGAATGATATGCTTTCAGAAGAATTCAAGTCTCAGGGAATAAGCTATGTCTTTGCACTAGGTACTATGGCTGATTATATGAAGAACGTTGGTAAGAAGCAAAAGGAAAGGGCCAGGTCAGAAAAGGGGATATTATTCGGACAGTAGGCTGCAACAAAAATAATCCAACTGTTAGTGGCTTTATCAAAATATATCCGAGTTAATATTTATCGATGCATCAAATAGTGAAAAGCTAATAGAATGGTCCATTTCTCCACTCTAGCTAAGCTCCAGTATCTTTTTCAGAGGATTGAAATTTGATTTGAAACATGAATTAATCGAGTTCTAACTGCTCGATTATCTCTCATGTCCTGTATCTTGTTTGCCAATCTGAGTATACTTCATAAACTTGTGTATACGTGTTCTTGTGCCTGAGCCATTTATTATGCCCGTACCAACCTAACTTATTTGCTCATCAGGTCTACAAACTCATGAGTACAGTTCAGAATTGATACCAAACATAGTAATGTTCTGACAACAGTATTTATATTTGGCCTGTATTGGTCTAGAACGTTCCGAAAATATAAGATATTTCTAGTATATCGTTAAGATATCTGTACCTTATTATTATTCTGATATGTGGTAACTAACTCTTTTATGGATTTTTTTTCATATTATAAAAATATGAATATGCAAGCGAACTTTTATTAGTTAGAAATAATTCTATGATTGTATCAAAGTTGGATCTGATTTTCAAGCATATTAGGTTCCTCTATAGTGGGAACAATATGCTATCTTATAGAGACTTGCTCTCATTTATTACATTTTCACTTCTTCTATCCTCAGTCATGTTCGCAAATTACCGCTCGCCCATAATGCCTGCTTATTCGGCAACTTGTTCAAATCTTCCTATTTCTACGGTTAAAGCCAATGGACAGCAATCAACAAACCCCGCCTCAGAAGCCATTGATAACAACCTAGGTACCAGGTGGTCGAATCTAGGCCTCGGATCGTGGATTAGGTTAGATCTTGGCAGTCAAAAGACAGTCTGTAGTGTAGACATAACTTGGTTTAGTGGGAATACAAGACAGAATACTTTTACAATTGCTGTTTCAAATGACGGTAACAGCTTTTCAAACGTTTTCTCAGGCAAGAGCAGTGGTACAACTACTGCTGCAGAAAAGTACGACTTTACAGACACGCAGGCAAGGTATGTCAGAATAAAAGTTACAGCTAATACTCAAAATGACTGGGTTAGCATAACTGAAATCGATGTGTCGGGCGCTGCATCATCTTCAACCCCTCCCCCTTCAGATACGACCGCACCTACAATTGCAAGTACGTCGCCAGGGGCTGGAGCTAATGACATTCAGATTAATTCTGTAATAAAGACAACTTTTAGCGAGCCCTTATCCCCTTCCTCTTTATCGACCACCACATTTAGTCTAAAGAAGTCAGGAGCCTCATCGAACCTAGCAGGTGCTGTATCGCTTAGTAGCGATGGAAAAACAGCTAGTTTTGATCCATCGTCCAATCTTGCAACCTCTACTACATACGCTGCAACAATATCCACAGGTGTAAAGGATCTTGCAGGAAATCCATTAAGCCAAAGTAAAACCTGGTCCTTTACTACGGCGGCTGCGTCGCCTCCACCCTCTCCTAATTGCAATAACAATGCTCCAATTTCTGCAGTTACAGCAAACGGTGCTGAGTCAACACATCCTCCGTCATATGCCATTGATAACAAAGGGTCTACCCGGTGGTCAAACAAAGGCCTTGGTTCATGGATTAGGTTAGACCTTGGCAGTCAAAAGTTAGTGTGTAGTATAGACATAAGCTGGTATAATGGTAACCAGCGACAGAATTCTTTTACAATTGCTGTTTCAAATGATGGTAACAGCTTTTCAAACGTTTTCTCAGGCAAGAGCAGTGGTACAACTACTGCTGCAGAAAAGTACGACTTTACTGACGCACAGGCTAGGTATGTGAGGATAACAGTTACAGCTAATACACAGAGCGACTGGGCTAGCATTTATGAAATAGACGTCTTTACCACGACTTCTGGTGGTGGTTCAATAAATCACAGTCCGGTAGCTAACGGTCAGAACGTGGCAGTTACCCAGAATACAGCCAAATCAATCACTCTGACTGCCTCTGACAGTGATGGCGACAAACTGACTTATTCTATAACAGCAAAGCCTTCTCATGGCACGCTCACAGGTACCGCGCCTTCTCTGACTTATTCACCTGCTTCTGGTTATACAGGAGCTGATAGTTTCACTTTCAAAGTTAATGACGGCAAGGTCGATAGTGCCATCGTCAGCATTTCCATAACGGTTAGCTCATCAACATCTCCACCTGCGGCAGGAACGGACAAATTTGGTATAAAGAAGCTCTATCCCACAAAGTCGGGCGGAGAAGAATGGTACATGAATATGGCCAACCCACAGGGAGACAGCCGGTTCAATCCTCAGAATACAATAACTAAGAATTCTGATGGCTCGTGGAAAATGAAATCAAGTAAAGTCAGAATGGGTGTATATACTTCGTCAGGCTATAGCTCAAGCAAAATTCCAACGATAGATCATAGTAAAATTTTAGCAAAGGGTTACATGATGGCCCCTAATGATTGGAAGAATTTCGAAATGACGATGTATACTAAAGTGAATACAGCCGGTTCTGACGATAACTTTGCTCCCTACGGAAGAGGAGGAAGGCATACTGGGGGAGGATATCCGGAGGGGTGTGAAGGGTCTGCATACAAAGGGGATATTTTCTTTTCAGGCAAAGTCAGGTTTGCAAAGGAACAGTGGCACGTCAGCTATGTATTCACTGACTACAAGACAGGGACCTCATCAATAAAAGGAAAATGGATTGGATTCAAGTATGTGTTATACAACTTCCAGCTCAACGGCAAGACCGCAGTTAAGATGGAGCTGTACCTTGACAAGAACAACGATGGCAACTTTGTAAAAGTGGATGAGGCAGTAGATAAGGGTGGTTGGGGCAATACCGGTGGAGAGTGTAATGGCGCACCCGATCAAATTATAACATGGGGAGGTCCCATAGCAACATTTAGGTGGGATACTGCAACAGATGTTGATTTTAAGAATTTAAGCGTACGGGAGATACAGCCTCCTCAGTGATGGTAACATATGAACCAAATAAATTTGTTTTATTTCCAATTTTTATCCCTCCTTGTCTTAGAAAAGGCTGACCAATGTCCTATAGGTTCTATTTATGGTAACATAGACAGCATAATTTTTTTTAGAATGAGTAGATCAGCATGCTCGAAATACTACTTGGGAGTCGGTATATAATGGGTC
>DASWDL010000342.1:0-8214 GCA_036395315.1 Nitrososphaeraceae archaeon | reverse complement strand
TGAGAACACATTATGCCCGTCATGTCTTGAAAACGCCTCTCACGGCGCGAATCAAAGCCACGGTCATGAATCTAGCCACGGATGTGGCTGCGGCCATTAAGAAAAGTCAAATAACTAGTTACCTTCCTTATTTTTTCTCTAGTTCTTAGTTTTAGGCTTCTAAAATGTCGATTCTAATATGTGATCCATATACTAAATTTTTATAGTTTGGCGCAATATATGCTGGCCAGGAAAGATTATCATAAACTGAAATCTCTTTTTCAATTAAACTTGATTTGTAATGCCTTTCCACCTACACAGCAATGTACATTTCTTAAGCTAAAGCAATCCGATAAAATTCAATCGCGAATCGCGAACAACGGAATTTGAAAAATTAGTGATCTGCCTAGTGAATGCTTAGGCCAGTTTTAAATATAATTACCCCATTGACTGTCTACAATATTAGTGGAGTTCACTCAACACTAAAACCTCAAAATTTTTTCTCTAGACATATTTTAGAATTTATGTAAATATTATTAAAGCATAAATTAGATAAGGCTCAGAATAACATATATCGGCCGGGTGAAGTGGCATTAACTTCGGATTATATTTAGTATTTTCTTTAGCCTTGTTCTGTTTGATTTGTGGTTATTCCCTGATAGAATATGTATTTTCTGATAATTTGCAGCGACAATCACCCGACATAAAAAACTATGATATCGATAAATTTGGAATACGCAAACTCTACCCTACAAAGGAAGGCGGAAGAGAATGGTTTATCAATATGACTAATCCCTTGATCGATAACATCTTCTCCATTACATTTCATCAAAACATAAGCCGACAGAACGACGGAGGATGGAGAATATCAGGCCCGACAGTTAGAATGAATGTTAACACTCCACCTGGCTCGGCGCAATGGAAAAATGTCGAGATAACAGGCTACGCAAAGCTCATAGCTGTTGTCCCCAGCAATAACGCAACGGTCAAGGACAATGACTTGAGCTGGTACGCTCGGGGAGGTAGACATAATACTCAAGTACCTTGTGAAGGGACTGCATATATTGGAGGACTTTACGTAGATGGATCTGTAGGTTGGAAGAAGGAGATTTGGTTTACCGGAGGGTATACGGATGAACAAGGGGGAAGTAAAGTAACTAATTCACCGATAGGACGTTGGATAGGATTGAAGGTTGCAATGTATGGTATCAACAATGACAGCTCGGTAAAACTAGAATCGTATATAGATAATACAAATACGAATTATTGGGTCAAAGTAACAGACTTGATCGATAGTGGAGGATGGTACTCAAAATCGAATGATACTGAATTCTATAGCGGCGGATGTAACAGGGATAAAGATTATGTCATTACTCACTCCGGCCCTATAGCTACGTTTAGATCGGACAATTTGACATGGGACTTTAAGAATCTGAGTATTAGGGAAATAGATCCTAACATATGAAAAACTATTCGATTAATTCAAGTCAATCTACCATTCAAATGATACAATAGGTTCAATTGTTTCGTGTTCTGATGCCAATGAGACAATATCGTCAATAATTAAAGCATCTACTATAACTCCTTGGTGAGTTTGGAATATCTGAACTTAATAGAATAGGTAGAGATAATAGAATAATATATACACAACTCCACTAACGATTAAAGTATGTTATCATTAGCGTGTAGCAGGAGCAAAAAAGATTGAGTGCGATTATGTTGCTAGAGGAATGACAGAAGAAGAACTTTGGAGCGATAGTACAGAGCATGCTGTTAAGGTGCATGGTATGAGAATGGAGGATATTACTCCGCAGTTTAAACACTTTTATAAACAATACATCAAATATTCCTAAAATACACACATAACCAGTTGCTCTTCAAGTTTTTATTCACACTATGTCTTAGTTAGTAAAATAGTCTATGTTTAATCCTTACCTTTGTGTTTTGTTCAGTGTAAATATGGGTTAAGGGGTGATACATAATAATATTTTATATAAATATTCTAGGAATGGAGAGTGAAGAATATGAATTGAAGGCGAGCTCAGAGATATGAAAATGAAAATGATATGATAAAAATGAAAATGATATGATAGTTTGAAGTAAAAGTGAGCTCAATAATTATTAAAATAAAATGTGGAAAGAGGGCTTAACGTTTATCTATTTTCTAAGACCGAGAATACTATTATCAAAACTTGCTACAATTGTCATATTAGCATTACTATGGTGAAGGTAGCCTTAACGCCCACGGTGGAAATCCTAACGCTAACGGTGGTAATGGGTGTTCGCCAATACGGTGCGGAGGCCCCTGATACTGAGAATTTATTTTAATTTATTTCGTGCTTGATTCTTTTGTTACCTTGTAAGGTTCAGCAAATGATAATTCATAACCATCTGGATCCTTTACGTGAAAAAATCTTTCACCCCATGTTGCATTCATTGGTTTGTTTTCAAACACAATGATTTCAGCTAGCTCTTTGTCGTTTCTTAATTTTAAATACAAGTTGTCTACATCATTAGTATAAAAAATAATGCGTCCAAAATTCGAGGTAGAGGGCCCCTGCTCCTTTCCTGAAAATTCTAAATTAATATAGGATTTATTATTACCGTTTTCGATTTCAAAAGAACTAAATCTATCGCTATTTGTCCCTCCATATCGGAGCGACAATCCGGGTATTTTGGAGTAAAAAAGAAGGGATTTTTTCATGTCTGTCACCTTCAGCGTCACAGCTGAAATTTGAAATACCTTCATATGGTCAATGTACTACATTCTAACGAATTAAAAACTTACTCGCTTGACAAATATACAAATCCTTTATGGCTTGCACCTTACTTCTAAATTATATTCTAAGTAATTCTATTAACGGAGGAATAAAGTTGGGGAAATCTCAAGGTCATTTAACACATTAACAAAATCGCAAGGATCTGTTTCTCTGTTGAAGATCAATACTGGTGCTCTAAATCTTGCATTTTTAAGTTTTCACCGCCAATGTAATTGTCTCCGTTTTATTAAAATCTAGAAGCAATTGCTAATAAGCCCGTTAAAACAGTACCTCAGTTTTGTGAAATGTTTCTATGTATTGACAAAGCAATTAGCTTTATTAATTCATATCCATAATATTGGTTATGATAAACAGAGTAGGGGGACTCCTTGTTTACGTATCTGATCAGGGTCAAGCCGTTAAATTTTATACGGAAAAACTTGGATTTGACATTATGGTAAATATGCCCTATAAAGGTGGTAAATGGATAGAAGTTGCGCCTACTGGCTCTGAAACAACACTGAGTCTCATGGTTCCCGATGAAAAGATGATGTCAATCAAAGAGGTTGAAACGGCTAAAACGCAAATAGGAAAGCCTACGGGATTATGGTTTTATTCTGATAATATAGATGCTACCTACGAAGCGCTCAAGAACAGAGGAGTAGATATTACGATTCCCGAGAAGCAAGAATGGGGCGGATTCATATCTCAAATCAAGGATCCTGATGGCAATATGTTTGCACTCTTCTCTTCCCCCTGACCTCTATAGTTAACTTCAAGTTGAACGCCTGTCAGCTAGGGAATACTGAGGGACAGGTTTCTCGCTTTGAAATTAACTTTAGAGAGCTTCTGTATCTGAAACCTTTATCGATTTATGCGTTGTAATCAATCTCACCAAGGCGTTTAATGCAATCACTTGAAGACTTTACATTAATTAAAGTTACCTGCTACTATTTTGACGCGGCCACAACTCCTTAACTGGCAACAACATGCAAGTTCCTAATGAATTTTTTAATGTCTACTCATCTTCTAAAAAATACTTTTTGACTATTTTTTCCATCGTCATTTTTGCCGTATCTGTGTCCATAGCTTCTGGATGTTTCTGCCTCAAATGCCTTAAAACGAATCTAACCCTGTCTCCACACAATCTGCATCTTGCTTTTCCAAACATTCTTATTAATTTTTACGAATTGTGGTAGTAAAATGTTACTGTTAACACCAGGGCGGTCATCTTCATTTAATCAAATCACAATACGATTTATTTTGCGGCAATGATTGTAGCCTATATTTATTTTTCCTGATCGCAGTTCCTATTAGATGGTGGATCACAATTTAGATTACCTAAACATCACTACCTATACGAAATGATTCATAAAGAATTTTACTTCAGGTCTCAGGTCTGGCAATGTTTTCAAAGCAAATGGTAACGAAGGGTGTGCCTTCGTTACTGATAATAAAACTGATTGAGAGATTTTTTTCCTTTGGCATATTTTTCTATGATAGATGCTGTATTTTGTTAACTCGTCAACATGCTACCTAAATGGAAATTGACATAAAAAGAGATATTTGTGGGACTAATACGCCTTATCTGTAATTGGGAATCATCTTCGAAGTATTAAAACCCGTTATCGAGTTGGTAATTTCATTTATCTCTACTGCAGGATATCCTGGCATATTTGTACTGATGATATTAGAAAGTGCACTTATACCAATACCAAGTGAAATTATTATGCCTTTTTCAGGGTTCTTGGTCACGAGTGGAAAATTTCAACCGATTTTTGTAATACTCGCAGGCTCTTTTGGAAATTTGGTTGGATCTATATTGACATACTATTTGGGGATTAGGTTCGGCAGAGAATTTATCATTAAGTATGGAAAATATATATTCCTTAAACAGGCACATCTGGAATTCACAGAAAGATTATTTGAAAAGTACGGTAACCGTATTTCATTTGTAGGGCGTCTGTTACCTGGGATAAGAACATATATTTCTCTTCCTGCGGGGATAGGAAGGGCTAAAATCCCCGCATTCATTTTGTATTCACTTGCTGGTTCGATCATTTGGAATACGATGTTAACATATGCCGGCATGCAGCTGGGCAGCAACTGGCAGAACATTGACAAGTATTCCATCTATCTCGATATTGCAGCTATCGCAGCTGTAGTTTTCTTTATTGTGTGGTTGATCTATAAGAGCAAAAAGGAAAAGAGCTTGAAGGCAAGTGATTGAATTCTTTGATGATCGATGTCGGCTTATCTTAGCTAGTGTCAAAGATTGGGACAAATTTGTAGCTTTTTAGATCCGTATCAAAAATTATTATTTGTGGCATACTCTCGACTTCTCCGTTGATATTGGGGAAATTTCTATGGGCAGTACCAGGATTAAGAACTAAAGTATTACCTATCCTTTCCCCTCTCTTAATATGAGTATGTCCGCATACGAAAACATCGTACCTGCCGCTGGCTATTGCGGCTTCAGTCAAATATTTTGACGTTCCATGATAAATGCCGAAAATCAATCCACCGATTTCAATTTCACAAAATTCCCCTTTAAGATCGGCTCCAATTTTACTAAATCTTTCGTAAAGGCCTATCTTCTCTCCATCGTTATTTCCAAGAACCCCAATCAATTTAGATCCTTTAAGATTTGCGAATTGTTGTACAATTCCCGGGAAGATATAGTCGCCTGCATGTATAACAAAGTCTACGTTTTCATTGTTGAATACGTTAACAGCTTGAATTACTGACTCCAAGTCATCATGCGTGTCTGAGATAATGCCTACTTTCAAGACTATATTTGGGTTCTAATTGGGCGAATTTATAGACTTTGGCCTCAGAAAGAATTAATCCCTGATTGGCTCGAATCTAGAGTAGATTTTCGAAATTATGTTAATCCAAAATTACCCCCATATGATCTTACGGTTAAATCTACAGTATTTATAGACCTATGAATTAATCGAGATTCTAATTTAACAATAGTTCAAGTTTGAGTAATCAGGATAACATAGTTTTTTCAAGTCGAATTTACCATAGAAAAGGAGCTATCGTTCTGACTGATTAAATAGAAAATCACAGTCTGATTTTTCAGGGTATTTCATTAATAACACATATAGGGAATGTATAGTCGCATAGATTGATTCAGTAAACTAATGGTTACTTTGGAAAGAGCCAGACATAATCCTATACTAGTTCCGGACGTTTCTAATTGGTGGGAATCAAAGGCTGTTTTTAATTGTGGAATTCTCAATGATGGAAAAACCATTCACATGTTATATAGGGCAGTAGGAGAATACGAAAAGTATGTCTCAAGAATAGGATATGCATCAAGTTCAGATGGTATTTTATTTAACAGGCGTAGAGAAGTTGCCATCTCACCGCAGGAATATTATGAGAAGTATGGTTTAGAAGACCCTAGACTTATGAGAATTGGGAGTAGCACTTATGTCACTTATGTGGTTCTTTCGGATTATGTAAGGGCAATGCCTTCAGCTTCCACAGCGCTGGCGCAAACAGATGATTTTTTACACTACAAGCGGACTGGGATTATTACAATTCCCGGCTCGGATGATAAGGATACGGTACTGTTTCCTAGCGAGAATAATGAGGACAAAAATTTAAGATTTAGAATTCTTCACAGGCCAAGTTCGTGGGTGGGACCAGGGTATAACACCGATAAACCAAGTATTTGGTTAGGAGAGGGTGACTCGATAACCAGTTACGATAAACACACTCTTTTAATCAAACCGGAACATGATTGGGAATCATTAAAGGTTGGGGTCGGAATACCTCCTATTAAGACAGAGAAAGGGTGGCTCGTAATTTATCACGGAGTTAGTTCAGAAAGGGTGTATAGTGCAGGTGCCTTCCTGTTGGATACAAGTGAACCGACTAAAATTCTTGGGAGGACAAAAGAACCAATATTGAAGCCTGAGGAGACGTATGAGAGAAATGGCGATGTAGGAAATGTTGTTTTTCCCACAGGGGCCTGCATACTAGATAGCACTCTCTATGTATATTATGGAGGAGCCGATAAAGTATGTTGCCTTGCAACGACAGACTTAGGGGGGCTTCTAGAGGACATTTTGTCACAGCCTGGCTAGACGGGCAATTAATAGTTGAATAGCAAGTGATCGGACATTTTTATTTATGAGGGCAGATAATAAGAAGAGAACGCAAATAGCAAATCGATTAACAATTTCAATTAGTCACAAAAATATGCTTGGAAATCAGCTAAAACGCTAACTCCTTTCGTTATTGTTTTGATGGACTAGGACCTTGTCTTACGGATTTCTATTGCTGGTTTACGTGAAGCAATCATATTATCTAGATAAAGCTGAACATGTGGGAGCATTGCCCATAGGGAATGCTCACAGTATTTGAATCCGTACCGTTGGGAGCTCCCTACTTTTTCCCTGCTATTAAGCTGACCTAGATAATTTTCAGGGACTGTTAAAGCATCATAACCGTAGGTCTTGGCAATGCAGTTTAATGCCTCGTGTATTCCTGAACCATGTTGTGCTGCTTCCTTCTTTCTATACGCTACATCAACTGGGATTCCCAGTTTGACCGCCAAGTCTCTATGAACGCGCTTACCGTATACATCGTCTTTGCCCGTTACATTTAACTCAAGTTTTGTCCGCAAGGCAACACGTATCACTTCGTTATCCAGGTATGGCTCTCTTATTTCAACACTATGACACATTGCAATTTTGTCTTCTCTTTCTAATGTTTCTTTGTAGAGTAAGCTGAGATCATTTGCCATATGTTTACCTAGTGTAGGATACCCTTCGCGCTCTACAATCCTAGGATACCATGGATATCCACCGAACAACTCATCCGCACCTTGGCCAGTGTACATAACCTTTATTCCATCTCTGTGTGCCATTTCTATAGCAGCAAAGACAGGTATTGCTACTTCAACTTGACCAACATTGTTATCTTCTATAACCTCCACTATTCTAGGCAGCATTTTTTCCACATCTTGCACGGTAAGTTCATTGACGCGTAGAGGCAAGTTCAACGTTTTTGCAACTTGCTTGGTGAATAAAATATCAGGAGATCCTTCCAGCCCCCCGCAATAGCATATTACTTCCGGTACTAGGTCTTTTGCAAGGTATGCTATCAGGACACTATCAATTCCGCCTGAAAATATAATTCCAACTTTCTTGAGGTCTCTAGTGCGCTTCTTCATAGAGGCAACTAATGCTTTCTTGTAAGCTAACACAGCATCTTTTCCAGTCTGATAAACAATTTTTTTGGGTTCCGATCTGCTAATCAGAGACCTATCCATTTCAAATTCCTTAATAGTAAATTTGGAGTCAATAAGAACTATCGTTCCCGGCATTACTCGTCTTATCTCCCCTTTAGGAGCAATGCATTGCAAGGATTTTCTTTCGGAGGCAAATGCCATCACATCCCCATGGTCTGTGTAATAAAGTTGTCTAACTCCTAATTGATCTCTCGCTAACGCTATAAT
>DASWDL010000341.1:0-18466 GCA_036395315.1 Nitrososphaeraceae archaeon | reverse complement strand
TTGCCCAGATACACGTATCGTAGCCCCTCTTCCTTTGCAACCTCGTAATGTCTTTCAAGCGTCTTCACTGGAGTCAATTCAAATTCCATCATTTTATAATCTGGATGGAAGCGCAGAAAATGAATTGGAGTGTCAGGACCTAATTCTTCGTAAACAAATTTGCATAGTTTTCTAGCCGAATCAAGATCGTCACCTACTTGAGGAACAATTAGATCAGTTATTTCAATATGAATTTTGGTCTTGGACTTTAGTTCTTTAATAGTCTGGAATATGGGTTCAGGATCTGGAATTCCAATATATCGTCTGACAAATTCCTTCTTTCCGCTGCCCTTGAAATCTACTGTAATGCAATCCAAAAATTGATTCATCATGCTAACAGATTCTGGCGTATCGTATCCATTGGATACGAAGATGTTGAAAATACCCTCTTTATGAGCGGCAATACCACAATCCTTTGCAAACTCTATGAAAACTGACGGTTCATTATATGTATAGGCGATTCCCTGCGCCCCGTAGGTCACCGCATTCATTACAACTTGCTCGGGACTCATTTCTTTCCCTTCAATTTTTCTTCTTTGTGAAATGTCATAATTTTGACAATACTTGCATAACCAATTACATCCAGTGGTAGCAATCGAGTATATTGCAGATCCGGGCATATAGTGTGTAACAGGTTTTTTCTCTATTGGGTCTACATGTCCGGCCATTACCCTACCATAAGTGTATAACCATAATTTGCCCTTCGTCACTCCTCGTATTCCGCATAGCCCAATTTTTCCCTCCGGGATTTCACATAGCCTTGCGCAGGCGGTACATTTTATCCTACCGTTGGCTAGTCCTTGACACAGTTCTGCCTCTTTCCCTAGGGTGGCTATCGGATCCAATATGCATCATATAGAACGTGACGACCTTATAAATTCGACTTAATCGCGCAAGATTCCATAGGGGTAATCTAGGATTATCTTGGATTATGCCGTTTACTTATTGTAATCTTATCCTCCTTTATAATAGGGAAAAAGACTGGTCTTAATTATTTGGCAACATAACTTTATTATTAGTTCTTATATTATCAGATAAGTTAATTTGTACAACCATCCACTTTGCAAGAAGTGTTTGCATCCAATTGATGCTCATGATTACCTACTTGCAAAGGTGGGGCATTCTGTTGAAATCCGTCAATGCACTATAGGAATATGTTACTGTACAATTTCTCAAGAGGTTAAATGTTCACCTGACTCCAGACGTTGATATTAATTAAATAATTAATGAATTTGAATTGCTAATTTTCTCGAAGGTGTAAATTTAAGTTTCAATAATAGTTAGCCAACAATTTTTATTTTTACATAAATAACTATAATCGTAGGAGTTCACCTGCTACGATTTCATACTTTTGCAACTTCATACTTTTGCAAACTCATCGGTTATTTTGCACAAGTCCCATGATTTTGTTTTGTGGATGCTTACACTTGCAGATTTGTCTATTTTTTCCATGTTCTGAAAATTTGTGATGACACGAAAGATAATCGCAGATAGGTTCTGTCTCCTCTCCCAGAACATTTACAACCGTCGATCCATAAATGTATTGATTTACTTTTTTCTCTTTTCCTTCTCTGGCAGCGAGGAAATAAAATGTGTCAAATTTGCCTTGCTTGCTACTTTTTTCATCCTTCCAGTGACAACTGTAGCAAACCCCACACCTCACGCATGTGAATTGGGTCCTAGTAGCACATAGTTTACAAATTCTATAACTGAACAACAGTGGACCCCTAAGATATTCATGCAAAGCCCGTTCTGTATCTATTTATTTTACTGATTCCAATATATTAGCTTCATACATATGTAGGTATAGAATGGTACTAGCTAATTTTAAAGAACTTGATCAGTCTCAAAATGCTATTTTGAGAAGGTTGTCATAGATTACACTTACAACGTACTAAGCGGAAAGATTAGCTTTTTCAAATATTTGAGAATGGCAATTGCAATATCGGGTTAGTGAATACTCCTTTGGAGCAAAACTGGAGCTCGTATGGCTGCTTAGCCCAATTCTTATAGGCTGTCCTTTGATGTTGTTCAAGTAAATTCGTTATAATAAAAAAGAACAAAATCAGCCTGCCACAAGTTTTATATGAAGTTTGCAATCCCTCTTAAGGCGCTCCGATGGTGTAGTCCGGTTAAGCATTTCGCCCTCTCAAGGCGACGACCCCGGGTTCAAATCCCGGTCGGAGCATTCTTTTTCATGCTACAGGATTCTGCAGTCCGGTAATTCTCTTCATCTTTTTCTGAGCACGGGCCCAGAAATAATAGGGGGACTATCCATGTCATCATTATCCTGTAGTGGGAATTTAATTACTACTGGCACTTATTATTCTATGTCTTACCCAGAAGTATCGTCCAAAGCATTTTGGAATGACTAATCTTGGAACACTCTTGAATGCTTAGATAACAATTACAAGTACAAAACGGTAAATATTATTTCCTATATACAATACCGTTAGTAGCCATACAAGTTTCCTTGAAAAACTAGTAGAAATGTGCCTTCGTTAAGTGAAAAAAAACCTGGCCGACATGAAATACGATACTCGCTTTGGTAATTATTTGTACCAAGTATATTGTATGGATCAGAATACGGGCTAATTATAACATTCACCATGGCCTCATGTTCAATTAGGATTCCAATTAAATACAGGATTGTACGAGGTCTGAACTTCTATCCAATTAGTGAGGCAGGAGAATGAATGATTCACTGTCCCACAGTTATCAAGCATTCTCATTTTTGATCATGTTTAAAATATCATCTCTTATTTTATCAATGTTAGCTTTAGAAGATACCGATAAACATAAAATGCCATTATTTATTGGAAAAGTCATTAGCGATACCCTCTCGTGTTTTGCTATCTGATAGTAAACCTTCCCCAGTCTATCAGTAAAATTGTTTAATATTGCCATATTAGTCAATGACTGAACATACAATTCTTGTTCATCTGTACCCTCTAACAAAGGCTCTACGTCCTTTTGGAATCCCCCTGCGATTACTTCACCAGATGAGTTAACTATCCCGACAAATCTAATTTTCCCATCCATACTCATTATTTTGTCACAAAATTCTGAATGCACGAAAGGTACTGGATAACTTAGTATAAATCGATTAAAGCATTTTATTTTATTTCGTTTAATTTATTTCTACTGAGGAGGTACGATCAATCTCCGAGATCCTAACCATTAATGAATGGCCACTCTTAACATGTGATGGGTAGTGCAGCCTCACTAGCTCAGCGATATTCGAATCCGAAAAGTATACCATATTATATCTTGCCAATATTATATCGCAATCCTGGCAATATATCTCCTTGAAAACCACGGATGGAAATTGTTGTCCTGCTATTTTTAATTAACTAATGCAGCGTTTAACTTTTTATCCTAAGGAAGAAAATTCTTGGTATTTTTGTTCTCTGTGAATTTAATTTTATCAAGCTTATAGTAAATTACTTCGCCTCTTCGTTCCACTACCGCGACTATTGCTTCCTTTCCCATAATTCTAATATCGCTGATGATCTTTGAGAAGTTGCTCAATTTTGTATTTGTGCCTTCATTAATCCCAAAAACGACGTACTTGGCAACTTTTTTTTCGAATGTTCCACGTTCATATACTCTGAAGTCTGCTCCAAATCCGAAGCCTTCTTTTGCCACATAACCCCTGGTTCTGAGATCCCGATAAATTAGAAATTTAGTCAGCATTTCCTTATCATATTTTAGAGCCAGCCTCAACGCAGAGTCAAAATCAAGCGGTTCTTTCTTTTTGTTTTTAAATGCCTTCAATCTTTTAGAATGGATCAAATGGAGCACCTCGTATGGCCTCAAGATGTAATTGGACCCTTCCACTTCTCCATAACCCTTGTTTCGCAGCTGGTCTTGACTTCTTGTATCTGGGATTATTACTGATCCATTCTTGGATAGAGATCCTTCTACTGTAAATGAAAAATCATTTGTGGAGGAAGACGAGGATGAAGATGGCGAGGAAAATGGATTGACCGCCGCAGACATAACGATTAAATCAGACCTTTCGACCCCATTTAAGTATTAAAACAGGTTGACTTGATTTGAGGGGTGCAAATTATAGAGAGATTCGCGGAATGCCTTATGTCAGGAGAGAATACATTTCTGGTAAGCCTCAGTTAAAGATTGCAAAATTCGCATCGGGGCAAATGAAAGACAATTATGACTATAAGGTCGAATTGCTCGTTACTGAAAAACTTCAGATAAGGCACAATTCGTTGGAGGCTGCACGGCTCGCTGCAAATAAGAGAATGGCTACTGCAGGTGACATGAGTTTCTTTTCAAGACTTACTGTTTATCCGCATGTTATTTTACGAGAGAACAAAATGATTGCTACTGCCGGCGCAGATAGGCTGCAAGAAGGCATGAGGAGGGCATTTGGCAAGGCTATGGGCCTGGCCGCTAGAGTCAATCCCCAACAGTCAATATACGAGGCTTACGTTATGAAAGAAAACTTGAATTTAGCCAAAGAAGGATTGAAAGTGGCTGCAAGTAAACTAGGATGCCCTACCATAGTGAGGGTAACTCCCCTGAGGGAAATAGCATCAGAGGAAGACGAAGGCTAAGATTAAAGGTAAGACTGACTAGATCTACTCCACCTTTTCTTTACGATGCCTCCCCCTGTTTAATCAACTCTTTAATATTATTTTCACTGCATCTGCCTTCGGTATAATTTTTTAAAGTGGAGCATATCAATGCTGTTAAGAAAGCAGTTTCATTTTTTACTTTATCGTGATCTAAACCTTCAAAGAGCTTGGGACTGTATCCACAACCTGCTAGCATGAACTGTCCGTCTATTAGTGTGAAAGGAATCATCTGATCAGGATTGTAGTTTTCCAAGATACTGTAAGGGTCTTTCCCACCATTGTCGATAGCATTAAAGTGTCTATCCGCAGTTTCAATAGCTTGAAACTCAACATATCTGCTAGAGTAAGACGCATTTGGAAAATTAAATGTCGGTATGTTAAGATATTTTTCGTCTTTTTCTGCACTAAAATCTTCAGACAGGTTTTCCCAAGTTCCAAAATTCTTCAAAGCTTCTACAACAGCCCACCGTTCTGCTGCGCAAAATGGACAAAAACTAGCACCGAGAAAAAATACTAAGGTCTTACCAGATTTCGTTTCCAATGGAATATCAGTAACGTGCATGAACTTGCCAAAGATCTTCTTGGGCCTAAAATCAGATGACATCGGCCTACTCGGGTAGCTTTGATATTATTAATTTTGCTGAATTTGCTTAAATTGATCTCCATGTATACTTCTTTCTAAGCTATGGCTGTTGCAGAATTCTTCACCGGCGATGCATTTGAAGTTGTAAAAAAGTTATGCAGAGATCCACAAAATATCGGAAAGTATCGTCTTTTAGTTACCTCTCCGCCCTATTATGGACATAGACACTACGGCAGCAATGCAGAGGAGCTGGGACACGAGAAAGATTTTCAGTCATATATAGAGAAACTAGATAGGATCTTTACTAAAACTAGGGAACTACTCACGGATGATGGAACTCTTTGGATAGTTATAGGAGATACGCGACGGCAAGGTGGAAAGTTAATGATACCACACAGATTGGCACTTACTTTAGTTAGGCAGGGTTTTACATTTAAGGACGATGTCATTTGGTACAAGAAGAATTTTATTTCTGGGGGAGCGTCAAAAAATTTATCCCAAGCATATGAATTTGTGTTATCTTTTTCGAAGGGCGAGCATTGTTACACGAATATAGATAACATAAGGACCTTAGGAAATGAAGTTCGTGAGGCAAAGAACAAAACACCTCCTGCAGATATGATTCAATATAAGAGTGTAAAGCCCAATAAAGCAAAGATTTCCGAGGTAAGGAAAAGGATCAATCAAGCTGAATCGGATACGGCTTTTGACAAATTGCCTAGTACAAAAGAAATTTCTCTAGCCTTTGGATATGATCCAGAAAAATACTGTCCAACTTGCTACAGGAAGTTTAAGCGGCACGCAACCCGTAAACGAATAGGAGATCATAAGCACTATCCTATATTTGCAGTTTGTAATCCCATTGGTAAGAACCCCGGAAACGTTTGGGAAATCCCAACGAAGGCACATCATGGCAATGAGCACTTTGCAATCTTCCCGGAGGATCTAGTAAAGACAATTGTGAAATTTTGTACGGAGAAAAACGATTGGGTGTTGGATCCATTTATGGGACGAGGAACTAGCGCCATAGTATGTTCACTTCTTGAAAGAAATTTTACTGGAATTGAGCTCTACTCAGAGAATGTAAAGCTGTCGAAATTAAATGTTGATCTTCTATCGAACAGGCAAATAAGTACACAAGCAACTAAGTTAATGTGATTCAGAGCTTGGAACTTCAGATCTGATGTACAAATGTTCAAGCAAAAGATATTATATTGTGTTGGGCCCTAATGGGTATATGACAACCATGAAAAAAGACTTTATTGTAGCTCGCATCGAGGCGGCACAAGATGGGAGTCCTTATGTTTATGTTGGATTTAGTGACCCAAGTGATTACAAGGGTGACAAGCAACAGACCAATCCATTTGGAGCAAACGTTATGGCATTCTCATCTCCTGAAGACCTCATGAAGAATTTACCCAAGGCAATGGGGAACATCTCACGGATGATGGGTGGAGGAGGCGCTCCTAGCGACTCGCCGACATTTAAGATAAGCATGAAGGAATACGAGGACATCGGCATAAAAGTTGGCGACAAAGTTACTATAGAGATTAGGAAAGTCGATAACAACATTTACACATAATTAGACTAGTACAACTAGTACAATTATCTACTATTTTTATTGGATTCAAACATAATTTATTTTATTTTTATTCTTATTTTAGCTGAAAATAAATTATCGATCACTGTCCACCCAATCCAGTTTATTTAGCCATTATTGATTTATTTTTATTTATAATTTCTAGGTGACGTGCATTTTCATTCGAAATAAGGAAAGTTTATTCAACCATCCCAAATATGCATAATTGACAAGACAATTGCTGCGATCTATTTCTGATATGGATGATCTCCAGTATTACGGTAAGAGAGTCTTTGTAAGAGTTGATTTTAACGTTAGTATACACGATGGGAGAATCGGCGAAGACTATAGAATAAGGATGGCAATTCCAACTATCGAGTATTTGGCCAAGCGCGGTGCAAAGGTGATATTAGGATCTCATTTAGGAAGACCTATTTCTCGGGATCAAAATAAGTCTCTTGAACCGGTTGCAAAGAGATTAGGCGAAATCCTGGGAAGCAATCGTGTATATTTTGCAGCCGATTGTATTGGAGATGTGGTTGTAAATAAAATACGCGAGCTAGGTCTTGGAGACATTCTCCTCCTCGAGAACTTGAGGTACCATCAAGAAGAGGAGAATAATGATGTTGAATTTAGTCAGAAGCTGGCTGAGCTTGCTGATATTTATGTTAATGATGCATTCAGTACATCTCATAGGAGACACGCTTCCACTTTTGGGGCAACGGAATATTTTGATACTCGATTGGCAGGTTTCAGTCTCAAAAAGGAAGTTGAATATCTCACAATGATAAAAGAAAATCCGCATAAACCATTTACTCTAATTGTTGGAGGCTCCAAAATTAAAGATAAGATAGGTGCTCTTGAGAGCCTGCTTCCTAAAGCAGATAAACTTCTTGTGGGAGGCGCGGCGGCATATACCTTTCTTAAGGCCAAGGGCGTAAGGACTGGCGATTCTCAAATAGATGAGGAACACTTCAACTGGGTTACCAAGGCCCTTTCAGTGTATGGCGAAAAGATCTTTCTGCCAAATGATCACATCATATCATCTTCCCCTACTGACACATCATTTTCAGTGGTTAAAGGCGATATACCCGATGGCATGGTTGCTTACGATATAGGCAATGATACCTCACGACGCTTTTCAACAGAAGTAGGGGGAAGCGGAATTGGTACTGTATTTTGGAATGGTCCAATGGGAATGTTTGAAAAAGGTCAATATGCGAACGGAACTATCAATATTGCCAAGAGCATGGCACTTGCTTTCTGGCGAGGTACAAAGACCCTGGTAGGGGGAGGCGATACGCTCGAGGCAATGAAAATTGCGGGGGTTTCAGAAAGTGAAGTGTCTCATGTCTCTGCTGGTGGTGGTGCAACACTCCGATTTCTTGCCGGTGACGGAATGCCCGGAGTGCAGGCAATACAAAATCCATAGACATAATTAATGCAAAAATACAGAGCCATACGATTCAACAGAGGGCAAACTTAGATGAGATGAAAGAACATGCTAATTCTTCTATCGGGATAGGAGTTTTCTTTTTCACTAGCGAAGGAATCCATGTCTGCTCTGAATTTGGTAAGTCTTTGAAGGCCGAATCATACAATTTTGAGGCTAAGAGACTTCAGATATGAAACTTGATCGTCTTCCACACCAACCATCATTGTGTATTCTCCAGGTTGGATGTCCGCTGATGGCGTTATTAAGAATGATACCGTTTTATCTTCACCAGGCTTCATTGTAATAGAATCTTGACTAAAAGAAGTAGTTGCATTGCCAAACCCACCTGTTGGAGTGATAGTAGAGGATGCTATCATCCGTACATTCACATCCTTATTAGCAGAGATTATGACAGGGATCTCTTTAGTTTCACCTTTCTTTACAGTGATCTTGTCTTGCGCAACATTCACTTCGAATGGGACTGGATTTGTTGTGTTAAGCATTCCTAATTTATTTTCCGTCCATTCACTGAACCATAGCTGGTTATTTTTTCCTATCGAAAATTGCAGTGCATTGGCAATACCGCATGCTGACTTTGTTGGGGGTTGACACATCCCCCAAAGTGGATTTTGTGTGGGAATCCAATATTCAATCAGGGCTTTACTTTTAGGGTCAAACTTGCCAATTTTATTACCGATATGCTCGTTAAACCAGAACGAATTGTTAGAGTCCGTTCGAATCCAGTAAGGGAGGGTGTAGGCATTAGCGTTACTCACCATCCCAGGTGAAATTCGGGTGGAAAACGGGGAGGTAGTAAACTCTGTGATTTTGCCATCAGTTGGATTTAACATGAAAAAGATGCTCGTGCCATGGTCTGATATCCATGGATTCCCATTTTCATCTAGGACAATACCTACGGGAGAACTCAAGCTCGGAGGCAGGTTATACACAGTAATGGCCTGCTTTGATATGTCGTACTTGAATACCTCTCCTTTTACACCAAAAGCCAACATCGAAACCCATACGATATTTCTCTTGTTATCAATTTGTACTGAACCTGTGCTTATCAAAAAGGGATCTATTCCCTTGAATCCGTCCGTTGGCAGCTTGACATAGGATATGCCATCAGATGTACCATTCTTCAGTTTTGTAATGTTACCAATCCATAGTGACTGTGAGCGTATACCGGCAAAGTATACGTTGCCTCTTTCGTCGAAGGCCATTGAGACAGGATAAGTTGTGCCAAATTCTTTTGGAATCTCGGGTACCAAAAAGAAACTAAATTTACCTGAACCCACTTCATATCTCCATATACCATTTTGCTTCTCGTCAGTAAACCAGATGTTGCCCTTAGGATCTGCCTCTACAGCCCAGCTCTGTGACATATCGATAGGGTTAGAACGCGTACTCCAAAATGGTATCGTAAGTTCTTGAAATTTTTTCGTTTGAAGATCATAGTTACCAAGAGTGCCATGCTTGCTTGAAATGTACCATACCGAATAGTTGTTTACCAAAATTCCCAATGGCATTTCGCATTTCTGGGGCAGAACATACTCGGTAATATATGAATTATTGTTTGGTTTCGAGTCCAGACCACAAAACTGTGTTTGAAATCTCTGTATTGCCTCAGCTTTGGATTTTTGGACGAGTTCTGGAGAGGGCTGTTGAGCCTGTTGAGGCTGTTGAGCTAACACATAGCTGATGTTGTGACTAGAAGGTGCAAAATACGAAGCAACTGTAAGTAGCGAAAATACGAGCAGGGTAGTGAAAATAACAGGGATTGGTATACGCATAATATGATTAATTAATTTCTTCATAAAGTCAGTTTTATGTTGATTATAATATAATTCTAGTGAACGCTTTTTATTCCCTTAACAATCAAAGCTTGTTAAATAGTGAGGCAGGCAGACTGCGGGGTAGTAGAGTAGATGATAGTTGACAGAACGGGTCGCTTCGTGGGTTTATTCTATGTTTTAATCGCTGCCGTCCTGTTTGGCTCTGCATTTACTTTGGCAAAGGAACCGCTAAAATCAATAAATTCATTGATGCTTTCATCCGTGGTCTATCTGATATCAGGCGCGTCATTATTGCCAGCAGCCTTTAGATCACCCTTAAAAATAACGGGAAAAAGACAGGTCGCAATACTGGTGATAATCGCTATTCTTGGCGCGGCCGTCGCTCCCCTTCTGTTGTTTTTTGGCCTAGAACAAACCGAACCAACAGATGCAGCAATTTTGGTTAATGGAGAAATAATTTTTACAATAATTTTCGCTTGGATATTTTTTGGTGAAAGAGCTAGCGATCTTCGCAGTATAGCATCGATCATTTTGGTAATAATAGGACTTGGACTAGCAACGACTGATCTTAGAATTTCTGGAACGCTTTTTCAGTACAAACCCGGAAACATAATGATACTTGCAGCCACAGTTTGCTGGGCCCTTGACAATAACATTAGCCGACGGTTACTTGTAACAGCTAATATAGGTCCTGCTTCACTGGCAATGATAAAATCTTTCATGGGAGGTTCAATTTTGTTTGTAACGTCTGTGCTATTAGGAAGAGTCTCTCTTGCATTTCCTGTAAGTCTGTGGCCCCAGATAATTTTCATGTCTGTATTTGGGTTTGGGTACGCCCTGTTGTTTTTTCTTAAGGGACTTAAAAAAATTGGGACTGTTGGAACTATGATGGTTTTTTCATTGACTCCAATCTTTGGAATCGTAATTGCCATCCTTGTTACTGGTGCTTCCATTAGTTATCTTCAAGTCTTTGCAACAGCGTTAATCATATTTGGTATCATAATGATTAATCGTAAGGCAAAAAGGTAATATCTAGAAGGCGTATCTACGGAAATGATAGAGAACGATTTAGAATACTGATTTCTATATCCATTTATTGACGATACGAGCATACACTAGTCAAATACTATGACACCGCTATTTGTACGAACTTCACTTCTACAAGTTGCAAAATAGCAATGTATAAGTGTAATAGTAGCAAAGTTAAGTCATGACAGCCGGTAAATACTTCAATAGAGCCGTTATTGCCCTTGACGCGCCACATATTGGATTTGTAGTAAGAGAGACACCTGACAAGATTGTAGTATTCGGTGAGAAAAATGATAGGTTTGATATCCCTATTTCAGAAATCCAGCATGTCAGCAAGAATGTTTTGATAGGTCTCAATTATGACGATATAGCAAAGAAATACAAGGTTCCTCGTGATGCTCCGCTGCCAACGGGCAAATTCGTAGATCCTTGGGGCGCTGACGGGCAAGTTGACTTGACAGAATATATGAGGCGGTACGGAAAGACCCTTTTTAATAAGGGAGTCAGGATAGAAAATGAAGATCATGTTGGTCATGTAATGAAAGAAACTGACGATAAAATAGTAATATTTGGAGAACATGACAACAGGTTTGATGTTCCAAAGTCGTACATAACTTTTGTAGGCAGAAATGTCATTCTTGGTATGGACTGGAAAGAAGTCTTCAAATATAAAGTTGACAAGAATATACCGTTACCATCTGGCGAACCAGTAGATAATCTGGCTAACGAGGAAGAGCAAGTATTAAATCAATCACCTTCTTCCTCGTCATCCTCAAATCAACAGAAGTAAGCCTGGCGCAGTACTTACAAGTATCTACTTGGGGACTTGTAACCCCTGGAACGGCATGCGCAAATCTCAACTTTTATTGTGCCATACATTCTAGACTTTTTACCTTCGGTCTTTGGTTTTGTCAATAACAGTTTGCAAAAATGTTATTGAACCGCTTGCTATAAGTCTTAAATACGATAATGATAGCGCTTACTTTGTTAGCTGTGACAAGAATCTTGTTGGTAGACGACGATGAAGACAACCTGAAAATATTTACGATAATTCTGGAAAACCAAGGGTTTTCGGTAGATGCATACGTTGATCCAGTTACGGCTCTGTCTGAATTCAAACCTAGTCAATACGACCTGATAATACTAGACTATCGGATGCCTGAAATGAATGGAATCGAATTATATAAAAAAATAAGAGAAAAGGACGCTTCCACGAAAATAACCATACTTACTGCTAGTCATGAACAAGTGTATGTGAATGACACTAAAGAGCTGAAAAAAGAACCTTCGTTGAAGGTTATAAGAAAACCAGTAGCTGTTGGAAAGTTACTTGAAGAGGTAATTGAATTACTGAATGAAACCTCTAGCAGTCCTGCAAATATCTTGAATTAGATCCCCCGTGTTGTTGGTTTAAAACTAAAACTAAATCTACTGGCCTGGTGAAGTAACTTCATCCCCTTTTCCATTTAATTATATATCAAATTAATTAATTTAATTTAATTTAGGTTGATTTAATTAATCTTATCTTCGGTTATCAGTTAGGGCTCAGAGGATTCTCCTTTTGCTTTTGCGTCTTTTTTCTCTAATGCCCGTCTAATCTTTGTATATTTTGCCCTCATGGCAAATAATAAACCACCTAGAAAAATGAAAGTTCCAATTACGATACCATAGGTTAGTGGGGCGTCTGCCAAGTATACATATCTTAAATTACAAATGAAATAAATAGTTATGATATTGGAAGAATATGAAAATACTGGGCATATTGGCTATCTTTTTCTTTGCTTCTTATTTCGGAGAACTTTCTCCTTGTTTATCTATCATTACGGTTATGAAGTTAGCATCATTTAACGAAGTATTTCCGTTCAGATTTACTGTTGTTTCTTTGGGAGAAGTCCAGTCTGATTCTAGGATCTCTGTTCCATTGCTTATAGCCAGGAATGATTGGAGTTGACTCATAAATTTACTGTTATTCAAAAGCTCGGTCATATTCGTGTTCGATGAGTTTGCCACGCCCGATTGGTTGTTTCGCTGCATCATCCCCTTCAACTTACCAAGTTCTTGTAAGGCGTTGAAATCGAATTTCATGGCTGTTGCATCTATCTTGACAGTGGGGGATGACCCGTTTCCTCTGAATTTCAAATCGACTTTCAATTTGTTCTCTGATGCAATATTCAACCCAGAAATATCCACACCCTGGACATTGCTCAGTGCAGTTATCATACTATTTACCGTGACATTCTGATTCTGTTGTGGTGAAGTAGGAATTGGTGGAAGTTGAGCGCTTGCTACGGCAGGAAGTTTTTGACTGGCAAAACCCATCAAAATAATACCAATAGCGATTATAACACTAACCGTACAAATCAGCTGTTTTCTTGTTTTCACAAAACCTTCAAGTATGCTCTTCTTAATAAAAGATTCTGTGTTGTCGTAGATTTAGTAATACATCAGCTAAAGCGCATAATGAAGTTCTGTATTTAAATAAATCAAAAGCAAACGAAGTCGAATATTACTTTACTTGCTTCTACCCATCCTATCTTCCCTGCTAATTTTAGTTAGTTTAAATAACATCATTTTACTCTACGCATTACACACTATGAAATTTAAAACCGAATATTTGTCTTTTAATACCAAAACTAGAAACGCCTTTGTCAACATCACCCGAGAAGTACAGAAGGTAGTACATGAAAGTGGGATAAAGGAAGGAATATGTCTAGTCAATGCAATGCATATAACAGCCAGTGTCTTTGTGAATGATAATGAGAGTGGTCTTCATCACGATTTTGAAAAATGGTTGGAGAGATTAGCTCCCCACGCTCCAACAAATCAATATCGACATAACGACACTGGGGAAGATAACGCCGATGCTCACTTGAAGCGTCAAATTATGGGCAGGGAAGCAGTTGTTGCCATAACTGATGGGAAACTTGATTTCGGTCCATGGGAACAAATTTTTTATGGCGAGTTTGATGGACGGAGGAAAAAGAGGGTTCTCGTAAAAGTAATCGGGGAGTAGTCAATTAATCATCCTTATCCTCACGCCACTTTTACAAAATGATTGATTCGTTTATCATATAATTTCACAGGCAGTACTACATTCATAGTAACTGTCACCTCCAAGTGTCGATTGATTTATTACCATACATTTTCCTATCTTATCTTGGCATGACTCAGTACAGGATTGATAAGGATTCGCTAGGCGAAGTTCAAGTTCCTATTGACGCTTATTACGGCCCATTCTCTGTTAGGGCATCAGCTCAGTACAAGGTAACCGGCCAGCCATCACATAAAAATATGATTAAGGCCTTTGCTATGATCAAGAAAGCGGCCGCTATCGCTAACAGAGAGCTGGGAATTCTTGAAAAGGAAAAGGCAGAAGCAATTATCAAGGCTTCAGATGAAATTCTTTCTGGTTCGCTTCAGGATCAATTCATAATAGATGCTATCAATTCTGGTGCTGGCACAGCTCTCCATATGAATATAAATGAAGTCTTGGCCAATAGGGCTCTTGAGATTTTAGGACATAAGAAAGGCGAGTATGATTTTTTGAACCCAAACGATCACGTCAATATGTCACAGTCTAGCAATGATACTTACCCAACAGCGATGCATGTTGCTATACTTTTAAGCATAGAGGATGTCAAGGTTGCTCTATCTGGATTGATTTCCTCTTTAGAGAACAAGCAAAACGAGTTCAAGGATCTAATTAAGATTGGAAGAACACACATGATGGACGCGTTACCTGTGACACTGGGGGAGGAATTTTCAGAGTATGTCTTTTCTATGAAGATGGGTTTTGATAAAATTGTTCAGTCTTCGCTTGATTTGGAGTATGTAGCACTTGGCGGGACGGCGGTAGGAACAGGAGCAAATGCTCCGGCAGGATACAAAGAACTAGCCATTAAGCAACTAGCTCAGCTTTCCGGTTTTAATTTAAAGCCTTCAAAGAACACATTCTTTTCTCTTCAAAGCAAGTTTGAAGTTGCAACATTTTCGTCGACTCTAAGAAACATTGCGATTGAATCGATAAAGCTTGCAAATGATACTAGATTAATGGCCTCAGGTCCGATTGCAGGTCTGGCCGAGATATTGATTCCGGCAGTCCATGCTGGGTCCTCGATTATGCCTGGAAAGGTTAATCCTTCCTTGTCTGAATGTCTCAACATGATCTGCTTCAATATAATAGGCAATGATGCATCAGTGGCTATGGCGGCGCAGGCAGGACAATTTGAGCTAAATGTTATGTTACCCGTAATGGTAAGATGCGTATTAGATTCTACAGACATGCTAAAGAATTTTCTTCCCATATTCGCTCAGAACATGATTGATGGAATAAAGGCAAATGAACACAGGTTAGCATCATATGTCGAAAAAAGTCCGGTTCTTGTGACATTGCTGAACCCCTACATCGGATATATGAAAGCATCTGAAATATACAAAGAATCTTTGGCTACAAACAAGAGTATAAAAGAATTAGTCCTAGAAAAGGGATTAATGACCAAGGAAGAATTTAAAAAAGTCCTATCCAAAGAAAATATTCTAGGTACAAAAAAGTGAGAAGGAAAAACTAAAAGTAAAAATTAAATTAAATAAGGAAATAACCACCCGTTTGATTTCCTTAGTTAGCCTTCTCTATCTCTATCTCTGTCTTAGCCATGTTCACCTATTGAGCAATATCGGAAGACACAAAGAAGGGGTGCCAGAACAGTCTACAGGGATAGCAATTGTTGTCGTCACGGTTTCTAATGACTGTTACAATAGGCGTGTTGGCCACCATCTTTGTGTATTTCGGACTACAGGATTCCCTGACTCGCCCGTCTATATTTCACATTCCCCTGCCTGAAGACGAAGTAATAAAAAAAGTTACTAATGATTACAATATTTCGGCAGCAAATTCGGCTAAGTTGAAAATAAATCATGTGTACTTGAACCCTAGCGGAGTGGTGTACCAATCTAACGCTGAATTCAGCGATATCGGAAAATTATTAGGAAAAACTGAAATACCAAGCACCGGGAGCCACTACGCATGGGAAGTGAAGGACACTTCAAGTAAGAATACTTACTACCTAGATTATGCAAACGGAGAGATCTTATCAGTTAACAAAAGCGTTACAAAAAGTTAGGTCAACATAAAAATCAAATTGCATTCTCATTTCTTTAGAGATCCGAATCCAGCACTATAGGGAGTAAGAGCAACCAAATTATATCACTAATTATTTGCCTAACCTATGCAGGTCAGCGGTAATGTTCTTGTCTGTGATTCTATAGACGAAGCTGGGATTGTCTCACTCAAGAAGTCAGGGATGAAGGTTGATTATAAACCGGATGTATCACCAGAGGAATTGGTAAATGTGGTAAAGAGCTATGAAGTGATCGTAGTAAGAAGTAGGACCAAAATAACTAAGGAAGTCATCAATGCGGCGGAGAAAGTAAAAATTATAGCGAGAGTTGGAGTCGGCCTAGATAATATAGATACAAAACATGCCGAGTCTAAAGGGATCAGGGTGATTAATGCGAGTGAAGCTGCAATGAATGCGGTGGCCGAATTAGTTATAGGAGACATGATTGCTCTGGCGAGAAGTATTCCTAAAGCTGATGCTGCCTTGAAGAATGGCAAATGGTCAAAGAAAGACCTAATGGGGATTGAACTTAAAGGAAAATACCTTGGAATAATTGGAGTTGGGAATATAGGAAGAAATGTTGGGCGGCTTGCTAAAGGACTTCGAATGAATCTTTTGGGTTATGATATATATCCAATAAGTCGCGATTATGTCAAAGAAGTTGGAATGATAACCACAGATCTAAATACACTGTTGGCTAGCTCTGATTTTATTACATGCCATATTCCAATAACTGAAGATACGAAACACATGATTAATTCCGAAAGGTTAGCCCTCATGAAGCCCTCTGCTTTCATAATAAACACTTCACGAGGCGAAGTAGTTGACGAAGAGGCGCTTGCTAGCGCCCTCATTTCAGGAAAGATAGCTGGTGCTGCATTGGATGTTTTTGAGGTCGAACCTCCCACAAACAAGAAGTTTTTGGAATTGCCAAATGTAATATGCACGCCTCATATCGCCGCGCAAACAAAAGAAGCACAGGAGCTGGCTTCCATTGTAATTGCCGAGAAAATTATTCAAATTACAAGAGGCGTAATACAATGAACAAAGACCGTTAATTGTTCAGACGATTATCCGAATAATCCATTAATCAATTGTGTAACAAGTCTGGAGTAATTTTGACTTGTCATGGATTATCAATTCATAAGAAGTAACAGACTAGATTGGAGTAAGTTTCGGTAGCGAACTCATGTCGTGATCAATAAAGTAATGGAACTCAAAATGTTTGGTCAAGTAACAGACCTGCCATTATCGTTATAGGCTATGGGCTGCCTGGCAAAATACAGATATTAAGGGGCATGTTACAGGCTCTCTACATGTACCGGTACGTAGCTCAAACTTGGAGAAAAATGTGGAAAAATAACGCAGACGAGCTCAGGGCAAAAACAGTAATTTGGAGGACAGAACCCACTGTCAAAAGGATCGAAAAGCCCAGCAGATTGGATAGAGCTCGTCGATTGGGCTATAAGGCAAAACAGGGAATAATTGTAATCAGAACTAGGGTAAAAAGAGGCGGAATGAGGAAACAAAGACCTACGTCTGGAAGGAGACCTAAACATCTTGGTGTTGTCCATATTAAACAATCCGAGAATATGCGCAGAGTTGCTGAAAGAAGAGTTAATGAAAAGTACCCGAATATGGAGGTTCTTGGCTCTTACTATCTTCACAAGGATGGTAAGAATATTTGGTACGAAATTATCCTTGCAGATACCGCACATCCAGCTATTTCAAAAGACCGAGAGATGCGTGGCAAGCTCAAGGCTTTTGCGAAGTAATTGAGAAAATATTAGGGTGGATGTGGAAGTGGGTAAGAAAAGCCACAGCCTGAACGTTACTTTTAACTAAGTTATTACCTGTGTGCCCCCTGCTGAATCTCAAGACCAGTAACGTGAAACTTGTGTACTGTACCTATTCTATTCTATTCTAAGGTCGTTATTAATTTTCGAATCTTGTCAATCAAGTCCTTAATTTCCATAAATTCTGTTTCTCTATCAAGCGTTACATTATAAATTCCCCAGGATGTAGGAACAGTGAGCATAATTACCTTTTCATGCTCGGTCAATGAATAGATGGGATTTCCAACTGCTGGCGATAGTGCTTTCCGAAGTTTAATTCTGGTTGCCTCTATAAAATGATCGTTAATTGCCTGATCTGTATCAAAAAGAGGTACTACTCCTTTCCTGAGATGACCGGCGATGGTTCTTCCAAAATCGTTTATCATTCCGACGTAGCGTATCCTTGGTGAGAGTGATTGTATTTTTTTGCATTTTTCTTTATTTTTTTGAAT